>CAZTDK010000084.1:0-13319 GCA_964611965.1 uncultured Binatia bacterium (SeqCode)
GGTTCGACCATTGTGCCGCTGCCGCTTGCATGCGACTCTCCCTTCCGGTCTCTCTCGCCAATTGTTTCTGAAGGCAACCGAAACGTCAGCATGAGGCATGCCACGCGTCTCAGAGGACGCGGCCCTAAAATCTTGTGCAAAAACGCGGAGAGTAAATATCGGGTCAAACCGAGTTGGCATCTCCAGTACTGAAATACCACTGCGGCTGGGTACGGAAATGAGACAGCCTCAGTTGTTCCCCAAGATGATGACGCAAGCAACCGCGCCTGGACCGCCAACGTTGTGGGCCAAGCCGAGTTGCGGCTGCTTCACCTGCCGCTCGCCACACTTGCCCTGCAGTTGCTGCACGCACTCGTAGATCATGCGCACGCCGCTGGCACCGATCGGATGCCCGAAGGACTTGAGGCCGCCGCTCGGATTGATCGGAATGTCACCGCGCAGGGAGGTCCGCCCCTCTGCGGCAAGATGTCCCCCCTGCCCCTTTTCACAAAAGCCGAGATCTTCGGTATTCGAGATCTCGGTCCAGGTGAAGCAGTCGTGCACTTCGGCAAAGCTGATGTCGCGTGCGGAAATTCCGGCCATCTTGTACGCTTGCTGCGCCGCCATCTGGGTGGAACGAAAGCCGAGATAGTCGAAGGTCGGGTCGAAATACGGGCGCCCGCTGGTGACCGCCAAGCCAAAGCCTTTGACCAAGATGTAATCGGAGCGGAACCGCTTTGCGATATCCACGCGACAGATGATCGCCGCGGCGGCGCCATCGGTGGTCGGGCAGCAATCGAACAACCCGAATGGCGAGGCGATCATGGGCGCTTGCAGTACCTTCTCTTCGGTAACCTCCATGCGCAGGTGTGCCTTCGGGTTGCGGGCTCCGTTGTAGTGATTTTTCACCGCCACTTTCGCGAGCATTTCGCGGCCCATGCCGAATGTGTGCATGTAGCGGTTGGCCGCCAACGCAAACAGGCCGGGCGCCGAGTTACCCTTTGCCAGCAGCGGATGCCCGAAGCGCGGCAAGCCGCGGCCGCCACGGTCTTTTAACTTTTCCGCGCCCAATACCAACACAATGTCGTAGGTTCCCGATGCGATGGCCAAGCAGCCGTTTCTAAACGCGTCGGTACCGGTGGCGCAGTAGTTTTCCACCCGGGTGATCGGCCGATCGTACAAGCGCAGGGCATCACCCAGCGAGACGGCGGACTTGCCACCAGAGGGCCCAGGCATATAGGTTCCGAGATACGCGGCGTCGATATCTTTCGGCTCAATGCCGGCATCCGCGTACGCCTCGAATGCGGCGTCGCAGATCAGCTCCTCGTAGCTGGTCTCAAAGAGGTCGCCGAACTTCGTACAACCGACGCCAATGACAGCCACCTGATCCTTCATTACGATTCCTCGTGAGCGCCCAGCAGTCTGTGGAACCTAGCAGTATCCAATGACCAACGCTCCCCCAAATAATCCCAGGCCGCTGGCTCCGTCGGACTTGGAAGTCTGCAGCGACCCAACGGGGAGCGGTCCATAGAAGCGACGCCGGCCGCAGGCCTAGCGCAACGGGCGCGCCTTCCAGAAGTAATTGTGGTTGCCACCGCCCTCGTGCAAGCGCCGATAGGTCAGGGTCACGGGCCGGCCAATCTCGACCTCGTTCTCGGTGAAATCGGTCACCTGCAGATACAGGCGCCCGCCACCATCCAGGTCGACGACGGCCATCGGCAAGGGATGCTCGATGTTGGCAATCAGGTGATCAACGGTGAAGGTGAAGATACTGCCTTGCTTGCGCAGCTTGTAGTCCGACAATCCCTCGCGCGCCTTGCATTTGATACAGACCTTGGCGAGCGGGAATTGAACCGTGCCACACGCAGGACAGCGGCTGCCGTACAAGCGCACGTCTTGCTTCAGCTCTTTGAACTCGAGAACGTTATTGATGGCTTCGCCGGACTCGTCGACCTCGACCACGCGGCGGAATTTCAGATACTTCTCGTACGACGACAAGAGCAGCTTGCCGTGCAGCATCTGATTCCAGGAGGCCTTGGTGCGATACTGCGCCAGCGCCGGGGTGACGCGCAGCAGCACCGCGTCTGCGCCCTCGCCATAGGCGGCCACCACGATCCAATCCCCTGGTGCCGCTGTGTCGAGCGCGGCGCCAAGGGCCAACAACGGATCGGCTACGCCGGCGCTGCCGATGCTGTTCACCGGTGGCGCCACTAGTTGCTTGCGCGCGTCGAGGCCCAGGGTTTTCGCCAGATCGACCGCCGCTCGCGCGTCGGGAGCATAGACGGCGAGCTTTGCCACGGCCGCCGGTTCGAGGTGCTGCCCGGCAAGCAACGCACGGATCGCTTCTGCGAGATCACTCGAGTAGCCGTATGTGTTCGAAAACCTACCCGGAAATGCCTGCAGGTAGCGCTGCGTGTCCGTGCGCCAGAAATGCGTGAATTCCTCCGAGACCGAGGCAGTGGCCACCACCTCAGCCAGGACCGCGTCGCCGCCGATGCGGAGCGCGGCCCCGCCATCCCCGAGAAGGCCCTCCATTTCCGATTCAGGTGCCGCAAGCCGCGTATCGGCGACAGCAACCAGCACGTCGCTGAGCGCCCCGGCACGTACGGCGTTCACAGCCGCGAGAAGCGCGCTCAGGCCGGCGCGCACCGAGCCGCCGAAGTCCGCGGTTTGCATCCGCCGCGGCAGATCGCACGCGGTGGCCACGACGCTAGCCACCTGCTTCTCGCCATACGGCGCGCTCGTACTGGCGAAGTAGAGCCCATCGATACGCGAGCCGTCTTCATCGGAGAGACACGCCAGGGCGGCTTCGCTGGCCATCGTCAGCGCGTCCTCATCGTAGTTCGCGACGGCAATCTCGCCGGCAGGTTGGGAGGTCCCCCAGGCGCGAGCAATCAACGCGCGATCGAGGCGGAAACGCGGGACGTAGGCGCTGTACGCGGTGATACCGATCATCAAACTGTTCACTAACGCTAACGCGAGCGGCGACGACGCAACCAAACCAGCAGCGGCGGCAGCAGCCATACCCCGATGTCCTGCGAGCCGTGCGCGCTCGATGCGACCGCGCAGGACGAGCCTGAAATGCACACCCCCGCCGCGAAGCACTGCGAGGTCGGCGTTGGCGTGATTCCGGGGGATGGCGTATTCGTCGAGGGCGGCGTCGCCGTCGCGCTCGGGGTTGGTGTGTACGTGGAATTGATGGTGCGCGTGGGCGTCGCGCTTGCGGTTGCCGTCGGTGGTGGAGGCCCCGTGGGCGTCATCGTCGGGGTGTCGGTCGGCGGCAGCGTCTCCGTTGGTGAGGGCGAATCAGTCGGTGTCGGTGTCGGCGCGCCGCAGCCGCAGACGGATGCGCAATCCTCGTTGGCAAGCTGGACACACAAGTCGTCCCACTGATCAGTATGACAGAACCCGCTCAAACCGCTCACACACGACTCACATGCCGCCGGTGCGCATCCCGGACCATCGTGCGGCACGCAACAATCGCCGCCAAAGGTTGGCGTCGCGCTTGGGGTGACGGTTGTTGTGGGGCTCGGCGTCGCGGTGGTCGTCGGGGTCGGGCTGGGAGTTGGTCCGGGTTTACTGCTCAGCAAGAAGGTCAGAGAGACACCCGCCTGGTCGGCGGTGATGACATCGGGACGTCCGTCACCGTCGACATCGGCGACCGCTAATGCATTCGGCGCCACGCCGACAACGCAGTTTCCTCCCGCCGTACCACAATTGCCAGGCACGCTGCTCACCTCACCGCTACCGTTCCCCAGAAAGAACGGCACGCTGGCGTCACCCTGATTCGCAACCACCGCATCGAGTAAGCCGTCCCGATTGAAGTCGGCAACTCCCAACGCCGATGGATTTGTCCCCAGCGCGGCGCCCGTATTCACCAGCGCGCTTTGCACGAACGGCGTGGTTTGGCTCTCCTGCACCTGATTCAGGTAGATCCCCAGTTTCCCCAGCCCGTTGGCACCGCCGCTCGTCACCGCCAGGTCGATGCTCCCATTGCCATCGAAGTCTCCTCCCGTGATTCCAGTCGGCGCGAGCCCCACGGAAACCGCCGGCAAGGTGGTGAAGGTCCGCGGCATGCTCGAATCTTGGAGAAGCACGAAGGCTTCCCCGGCAAAATTGCTCACGGCCACGATGTCAAGAAATGGATCCGGGTTCAAGCTGTCGACCAGCATCGAGGTTATTGGTGCACCCAATGACAGACTGACGACAGGCTCGAATCCCGTCGTACGCCCATACAGGATGGACACGCCGGTGCCGTTGCCGTTGGCCACGACGATGTCAGGTCTGCCGTCACCGTCGACATCGGCGATGACCAGCGCACGTGGATCGACACCCGCCGGCAGCGGCGGATCAATCGGCGCGAACGAACCGTCCCCTTTGCCATGCGCCAGCACAACGCCGGCACTGACCGCCACCGCGATGTCGATGATCCCGTCCTGATCGATATCGCCCGCGGCAACAGCTTTCGGCGCGCTCCCTGCGGGCAGATCGAACGTCGTCGGGGTGATCGCACCCAGGCAGTTCCCCTGAGCAAACTCCGCAGCGGTGGTGATGAGAACGGCGACATTGTTGCTGTTCACGACCGCAACATCGGGGTTGCCGTCGTGATTGAAGTCAGCAGTGGTCATGGCAATGGGGGCCGCATCGAGCGGATACGTGCAGGCAACAAAGCCTGGAATCGGAGCCGGCGTCGGTGTCCCTTGCGCCTCGGCCAGACAAGGAATCGATGCCGCGACCACCAATGCCGCAACCCAGAGCCGACCCGGCCACATTCGCGTCATCCTCGGTGTTCCGTATGCCATCAGCGCTGCAGAAATGAGCGGCTCTCGCGTCGACGCAGCCATCCCGCCAGCGCCAGCACGAGCACCGTCAATCCGGCGCCCGGACCCGTCCGCGCATCACCAAGAGCGCAGCCTCCGCCGCTCAGGCTGACGGTTCCAGGTTTGAGCGTCGCCGGCGGCTCGGCGGTTGCCGTGAAGGTTGGGACGGCGGTATTCTTCGGCGTAACTGTGTTCGTCGGCGATGCCGTCGGCAGTGAAGTCGCGGTCGCAGTCCCCGTCATAGTCGGTGTCGGGGTTGCGGTATTGAGCGGTGTGAAGGTCGGGAGCGGCGTCGGTGTCGAAGGCGCCGCTGCGGTCAACAAAACGCTGATGCTGTGGTCACCTTTATTGGCAACCACCGTGTCCGCCTTGCCGTCACCGTCGATGTCGGCAACCGCAACGGCGACAGGCCCAATGCCTTGTACAGCGATCGGGTCCAGCGGCACCGCAAAGCTTCCATCCGGTTGAGCCAGGAACACCAGAACGGCATTGTTGTTCTTGTCGGCGATCACCAGATCGATCCGCCCATCGCGGTTGACATCGCCCGCGCCGATTGCGGAAGGCTGCGAAGCGGCCGTCGAACCGCCCGGCACACTCAACGGCGACTGAGCGGCGTAGTCCACACCGCCGGTCACTGCCGTTCCCAGTAGAACCTGAGCCTGGCCGTTCGAAGACGCGCTCGTCGCTGAAAACGCCAGCGCAAAATCCGGGGTGATGTCACTCACATTCAGATTATTGACCAGCATTGCCTGCGGCACAAAACCCAACGGCAGATTGAGGGGTGTCAGTGGGCGAAACCCGCTGGTCCCTGCCGGGCATACGTTACCTGAGGGTGTCGGTGTCGGCGTACCGCTGCCGGAGCCGATTTGCAAAAGGACATACACAGCGTTCGTCTGATCGCTGAACACGGCGAAATCGGGACGACCGTCCAAGTTCAGGTCGGTAGCGATGACCCCGGTCGCATGGCCGCCGACCGCGATCGCGCACGGTGCGCCGAACTGGCGCTGCCCGGTCCCGAGAAAGATGGAGACATTGTCGCTGCCCTCGTTCGAAACAATAATGTCGGGGAACGCGTCGCGGTTGAAATTGGCGATGGCAATCCCTTTGGGGGTGGTCCCGGCGGCCATCGGGTTCTGGCTCGCGGGCGTAAATGCGCCTTGGCCATCGCCGAAAAAGACGTACAACCCGGCCGCCGCCACCACTGCCAGGTCCAACTTTCCGTCGCCATCGAGATCGTCGGCCGCGAGAGCCACGGGACTGGCAACCCCGGTGATATCGTTGGCACTGTTGTGCGTCAGACCCAGCACGGCGCAAGGATCGTTGCCGCTCGTTATATGCGACAAGAGCAGCAGGACCTTGCCATTCTGATCGTCGGCAACCGCGATGTCCATGTTGCCATCGTTATTGAAGTTCCCCGTCACCACGGCCACCGGCTCGCCGGAGATCGGCGTATTGCACACCCCGTATGGCGTCGGCACGGGCGTGGCCGTCAACGTGGCTGACGGCGTGAATGTCACCGTCGGCGGTGGTGTCGGCGTCACTGTGGCTGTCGCAACGACAACCGTCGGGCTCGGTGATCCTGGTACTGGCGTAAACGTATCAACGGGCACCACCGACGAAAGATCAACACTCACCTGGCTCGTGAAGCCCCCGCTCCCGTTTCCGAAGACAAATATTGCCTGCTCAGAACTGAAGTCGGTCACCACGACGTCGGGATTGCCATCGTTGTTGAAGTCACCGCTGGCGATGGCCCGCAGATCACTGCCGAGGCCGTCGATAGTCACCGGGGCGCTTGAGAATCCACCAGAGCCGTTGTTCAGGAAAACGTCCACCCCACTATTGTTACTGTTGATCGCGACCACATCCGGACGGCCATCCTTGTTCATGTCGGCCAGGATCATTTCGTTTGGCCCATCTGAAGCCAACCCGTCCGATGTCAACGTGAGGTCGAAGGACGTGGGCGTGAAGGTGATGGTGGAACCCGAGCTCGTGTTGATGAAGATGACTAACGTCACACCGTCCGCGTCAAGAACGGCAAGGTCGGGCTTGCTGTCGCCGTTCAGGTCCGCCGCTTGAATCGCCATGGCATCCCCGATGCCCTGGGGCTCGGTCAGGTCGAAGCCGTTGGTACACGTGCAGGTGGTGCTCCCGGAAGGGCAATCGCTGCATCCCGGGTCGTTGCGAAGAATCGCCAACCCGGTTCCGCCCGATACGTTCGTGACCGCGAGGTCGTTGTTGCCGTCTTTATCAAAGTCGGCGGCAGCTATGCCGATAGAAAGGGTTTCTGCAGTGGTTACGTCCGATGTAAACGTACCGTCGCTGTTTCCAAATAGGAGCGAGACGTTCTGATCGGCAATCGCTTGACTATCAACAATGGCAAGATCGTTGAACGCCGACCCTGTGGTGCCGGCCTCCTTGAGTTTGGCCACCACAAGCGCGTCCGGCTCCGGACCGACGTTGTTCGGACGTGCCCCACCAAAGGTGCCATCGCCGTTCCCCAGCAACACGCTGACAACGCCCGCTGCCTGGCTTCCACCATCGCTAGCGACCGCCAGGGACACCGAGCTATTGTTTCCAAAGACACCGGATACGATGGCAAGGCCACCCGAGCTTCTGGTCCCGACGGTTGTGGGCGTGAAGGTTCCGAACGTCCCATTACCGTTACTCTTGATCAAATAGACATTCGCGGTGTCTTGATCCAGAACCGCTGCGTCGTCGATACGATCGCCGTTGAAGTCCGCGGCAGTGACCGCCACGGGGTTAAATGCACTGGCGCGCAAAACCGGAACCACGATCATCGCAAGGGACAACAGAACAGCGCGGCAGGTGGGTCGCATGAGTGACGGCCTTTTTCGCCTTCCCTGCTAGCTTTGTCAATCGCACTTCGTTTGGCGGCTCGGCAGGTCGTTGCGGCACACGGGTGTGACCGACAACGTATTCCCGCCGCCACCCAGCGAGGAGCAGCTGATGCGATGCGGGACCGGAGAGGGTGCAGTTGCTCGCCGCGAAAAATAAAAACGGCCCGGTCACGCCAGCGCGAGACCGGGCCGTTGTGAGTAACGGCAGCGACTACCGACTACATCATATCGCCCATGCCCCCGGGCGGCATCTGCGGCGCCTTCTTTTCTTCCGGCTTCTCGGCAATCATGGCCTCGGTAGTCAGCAGCAAGCCCGCCACCGACGCGGCGTTCTGCAGCGCCGTGCGCACCACTTTGGTGGGGTCGACGATCCCGGCTTTCATCAGGTCTTCGAACTCCTCGGTTGCCGCGTTGAACCCGAAGGCGCCCTTGTTGTTCTTCACCTTGTCGAGCACGATCGAGCCTTCCCAGCCGGCGTTGTTGGCGATCCAGCGCAGCGGATCCTCGATCGCGCGGTGCACGATGTTGACGCCGACGCGCTCCTGATCACTGACCTTCAGATTATCGAGACCGGCGGACGCCCGAATCAACGCCACGCCGCCGCCCGGAACGATGCCCTCCTCGACTGCAGCGCGGGTCGCATGCAAAGCATCCTCGACGCGCGCCTTCTTCTCCTTCATCTCCACCTCGGTGGCCGCGCCAACACGGATCACCGCCACGCCCCCGACCAGCTTCGCCAGCCGCTCCTGCAGCTTCTCGCGGTCGTAGTCCGAAGTCGTATCATCGATCTGCGCCCGGATCTGCTTGATGCGACCCTCGATATCCGACTTCTTGCCGGCCCCGTCGACGATCGTGGTGTTGTCCTTGTCCACGACGATGCGCTTCGCCCGACCCAAGTCGTTGACCGTGATACTCTCCAGCTTGATGCCGAGTTCTTCAGCGATCACCTTCCCGCCGGTCAGGATGGCGATGTCTTCCAACATCGCCTTGCGGCGGTCACCGAATCCGGGCGCCTTCACCGCCACACAGTGCAGCGTGCCGCGGATCTTGTTGACCACCAGCGTCGCCAGGGCTTCGCCTTCGATATCTTCCGCGATGATGATGAAAGGCTTACCGGTGCGGGCAATCGCCTCCAAGACCGGCAACAGGTCCTTCATCGCGCTGATCTTCTTCTCATGGATCAGCAGGTAGGCATCCTCCAGGCGCGCCTCCATCTTGTCGGGGTCGGTGACGAAGTAGGGCGAGAGATAGCCGCGATCGAACTGCATGCCTTCGACGACCTCCAACGTGGTGTCGAGGCTCTTGGCTTCTTCAACCGTGATTACCCCTTCCTTGCCGACCTTTTCCATTGCCTCGGCAATGATCTCACCGATGGTGGCGTCGTTATTGGCGGAGATGGTACCGACCTGCGCGATCTCCTTTTGTTCCTTAGTCGCTTTGGAGACCTTCTTGAGCTCGCCGATAATGGCCTCGACGGCACGGTCGATGCCACGCTTAATGCTCATCGGGTCGTGCCCGGCGGCGACCATCTTGGCGCCCTCACTGTAGATGGCGCGCGCCAGCACGGTGGCAGTGGTGGTGCCGTCGCCGGCGACATCCGAGGTCTTGCTCGCCACTTCCTTCACCATCTGCGCGCCCATGTTCTCGAACTTGTCTTCCAGCTGGATCTCCTTGGCAACCGTCACGCCGTCCTTGGTGATGTTGGGTGCGCCGAAGGACTTTTCAAGAACCACGTTGCGGCCCTTGGGGCCCAGGGTGACCGTGACCGCGTCGGCCAGGACACGAACTCCCTGCAAAATCTTGTTACGGGCTTCTTCGCTGAACTTCACAATCTTGGCAGGCATTGGTTTGGCTCCTTTCGAGGCTGCTGTCAGGCTTCCAAGACGCCGAGGATATCGTCCTCGCGCATGATCAGGTAGTCGTTGCCGTTCACTTTGACCTCGCTCCCCGAATACTTGCCGAACAGGATCTTGTCGCCTTCCTTCACGCTCAGCGGCAGCAGCTCTCCGTCATCGTTTACCTTTCCTTTGCCGACGGCAATTACCTTCCCTTCCTGGGGCTTCTCCTTCGCCGTGTCGGGGATGATGATACCGCCTTTGGTCTTCTCTTCTTCTTCGATCCGCTGAACGATTACTCGATCTTGCAGTGGCCGAATCTTCATCGTGGGTCCTCCTCTGTCCCGCTTGCGAGGCTGCGATGCACCTCGATTTTCAGAATTCGCGGGGCACATGTAATCACCCTCGCCGGGCAGTCAAGGGGGCGAACCGACCTATCCAGCGTGCGCCCCTGACTCTTGGCGAAGCTGTGTCTCCAGCGACCGCAGGAGGCTCCCGGTACTCGGATCCTGAGCGCGTTTCTCCTCGACCATGCGGACCGCATACATCACCGTCGAGTGGTCTCGACCGCCGAACTTTTCGCCGATACTGAGGAACGAGGCATCCGCCATCGTGCGGCTGAGGTACATCGCCACCTGCCGCGGGAAGACCAGCGGACGCACCCGGCGATGCGAGCTCAGCTCCTCAACCGACAAGCGAAAGTGCTGGCAAACCAGCTCCTGGACCTGCTCCACCGAGACCATTTTGCGAGATCTGGCAAGCGGCGGCATGACCTGCGCAGCAAGTTCCAAGTCGAGGGGCACGCCGCGCATCGCCGCCATCGCGCTGAGCCGCGTCAGTGCCCCTTCAAGCTCGCGCACCGTCGTCCCGCTGCGCTCCGCCACCAGACGTGCGACATCCGCTGAGAGCTCAACGCCATGACGAGCGGCTTTCTTGCACAGAATGGCCACGCGCATCTCCGGCGTTGGCGGGTGGATATCCGCGATCAACCCGCCCTCAAAGCGGCTGCGCAGCCGTTGCTCCAGCTCCTTGATCTCGTGCGGCGGCTTATCGGACGTCAGGACCACCTGGCGGCCGGCGCTGTGCAGGGCATTGAACGTATGGAAGAACTCCTCCTGGGTGCGCTCCTTCCCCGCAAGAAATTGCACGTCGTCGAGGATGAGCACGTCGAGGTCGCGGAAGCGATCGCGAAACGCGCCCATTTGGTCGTGCCGCAGCGCCGAGATCAGCGTGTTCATGAACGTCTCAGCCGCCAGCGCCGCCACGCGCCGGCGCGGCGGCCGACCGAGCAACTCGTGGGCGAGCGCATTGATCAAATGCGTCTTGCCGAGACCGACGCCGCCCCAAAGAAAGAACGGATTGAATCGCTGCCCGGGCGTCTCCGCGACCGTACGCGCCGCATGACATGCCACGGCGTTGGCCTCCCCGACCACGAAACTCTCGAACGTATACTCGGCCACGAGATGGCCAATCTTTGGCGCACGCGCTGCGACATGACGCGGCGGCGCGGGCGCGGGCCGCACCGGTGCCGCCGACGACGCCGGGGGCACCGGTTGCGCTACACTGTCGTGCGCATGCACCACCACTCGTACACTGGGGGCCGAAACCGTTCCCGCCCCCAACGCCTCGCGGATCGTATTCAAGAAGTGCCGCGAGAGCCATTCTTGGAAGAATCGACTCGGCACTTCCAGGCGCCAGCCCTCCGCATCCCGCGCGCAACGCACCGGTTCGATCCAGGTCGCAAAGTTCCGTTCGCCCATTCGCTGCCGTAGCAGCGGCAGCGCTTCCATCCATTCGGCCTCCATGCGTACCGCCCCTCCCCGTCTTGCTCGAATCCATCGACAGTCCAGCAAACAATCCTGTCGGCCACGCGCGCCAGCTTTATCCACACCTGGGGACAACGCCGTAACCCGCCGCCGCCGCACCACTTCCGTCTCTCCTCCCCGCCACCGTGCACAACTTCCCACCTATGACCGCCCCGCCTTCCGCTTCCGGAAGGTGACGCGCGCAGCCGACAAGAGCCATATGCAACTGAGAACTATGGAACCCGTTCGATGAGAGAGCGCCCAATTATTCCCCCCCCACGCGGGTGTCAAGAAATTTTTCGCCGGTTCACCAACGCCGCGAAATTCGCGGCCTAGCGCCGCCGCCATATATCGCAATACGATGCATGTACCCGCCACCCCCAAGACGATGACGCCTACATGCCTGTTTCATCGTCGCAATTTAGCCACCGATGACCAGCGCGACACGCGTGCTGAGCGGCCATGCTTCCCCAATTCGTGGCCCCCTGCAGCGACAGCCGGGCGCACCGCCTCGCCGGCGATTTCGGTGCCGATACCGCACGCGCCTTGCAATGGGGGCGCTTCCGACGGAGTCGATCTTGCTGCTCCAGAGACGCAACGGTTGGGACGTCAGTGGCCGGCACGCGCCAGCACCAGTGCATCGACGAGTCGCGCCGGCTCGAGCGCGCCTTTGATCGTGCGGCCGTTGATGAACACGGTCGGCGTCGAATCGACGCCCAGCCCGGCCCCGGCCTCGGCATCTCGCTGGACGCGCGCACGAGCGTCGTCGCTGCTGAGGCACGCCGCGAATCGAGTGGTATCCAAACCCAGTCGCGCCGCATAGCCGATCAGGAATTCGCGCCCGAGTTGCTGCTGATTGTCAAACAGGAGGTTGTGATACTCCCAGAACTTCCCTTGCTCGAGCGCACACTCGGCAGCAATGGCCGCCAGGCAAGCTTGCGGATGCAACCGTGTGGGCACCTTCGGGTTGCACGCCGAGTCGAGCGGAAAATGGCGGAACACCACCCGGACGTTTTCGGCGCCACGATGCAACACGTCTTCGAGACTCTGATGGAAGGCGGCACAATGTCCACACTCGAAGTCGGAGAACTCGACGATGGTAATCGCCGCGTCGGTACTCCCGATCGACGGACGGGAGTCCGCGTACACCTCGGTCATGGGCTGTGCCATGTACCAACGATAAAAATCGGGACGCTCTCGGGAAATTTCCGCCACGTCGGGTATGTGCCGCGCGCGTCCGAAGGCCTCCCAACTGCCAACCGCGAGGAGGCCGGCGATCACCCCCAACGCCGCGAGCATGACCAGTCGGTCCTGGGTAGCACGTTGCTGTAGTTCGCGGCGGCCACCGACTCGGAGTGCCGAACGCAAGCGCCAGGCACCGACAAACAGCCCGATGTTCACCAGATAGAGCGTGCTGCACAGCAAGCACACCGTTCCCAGAACACCGAGGGCAATGACGGCCATGTATCCCGCAAAAATCAGGCCCCATGCAGCGAGTCCCACGGTCGCAGTCACACACCACTGTCGCCACCGGGCACTCCGAGTCGCCGCGACGGCGATGCCGAAACCAAAGGTGACGGCAAAGTAAACGATCGCCCAGCGCGACACCGCGACCCCGAAGAGCGCAGCGTAGGGACTGCTCAGGACGACGTCACAGTTCACCCCGGCGGAGACATTGCAAAAGCTCGCGTAGTTGACGTCAAGGGCCAAGCGCTGGTGCACCCGATCGATAGTGACGCTGACGCCCAATCCGATCGCCGCAAGAATCAAGACGGGAACTGTTCTTTTGAGGTGTTTCGGCATCGCTCGGGTCGTCTGACTGCGGTTGTCCTTTTCTTGCCAGCGCGGTTCAGGAACCGCAAGTGTCACGGCTCATGGCGCCGCCGAAAACCAGGAGGGCAGCCGCGACGCCCAATGGCCGAGGCTGGCGGCGCAAGGCCATACGCTCGCCATCTACATGGGCGCCACGGAAGCCCAATCCGTGCGCGATCGTCTGCTGGGCGCCGGCACTGCTCCCGCCAC
>CAZTDK010000085.1:0-13219 GCA_964611965.1 uncultured Binatia bacterium (SeqCode)
CTTGCCTGTGGCTACGTGGGCTGCTGCGACGCATCGGCGCGGCAGCACGCCACGCAGCACTTCCACGCGACCGGCCACCCGGTTGTGCAGTCCCTGGCAGCGGGCGAGGCGTGGCGCTGGTGTTATGTGGACGAGCGCGTCGTATGAGGACCGCACCGCGTTCCCGCCTAGCCCCATCCCCAGATATCCGCCTATTGAATCCTCGGCGATCGCTTTTGCGCCGCGGCGCGCTGCTCGGAGAGGTAGCGCAAGGCCAATTCCATACCGTGTTCCGTAGACACTCGTGGTGCCCACCCCAGTCGGCGGATCTTCTGCGTCGATAGGTGCCACTGAAAGCCAAACGCTTTGACGTCGACGGTCAGCAATGGCGGCGGGCTCGTGATGCGCAGCCAGCGCCACAGGGTCTGCGTCGCTTTGGCTGCCCCAAACGCCAGCGCGTACGGCACGTGTAAAGTCGGCGCCTTCTTGCCGATCACTCCGGCAATGCGGGCACACACTTCTTCCAGTGTTGGTCCGTCGGCTTCGTCGTGCACGAGATATCCCTCGCCAATAGCGCCTGGGTGCCTGCTGGCGAGCACGCAGGCATCGACAAGATTGTCGATGAACACCCACGGAAGCTTGGCGTTGCGAAACCAGAACGTCATGACACCGTCGTCAATCGCCGCAGCAAGGTTCCGGAAAAACGCCTTGTCGCCGGGACCGTAGACCCACCCGGGGTAAATGATGGAGAGTGGCAGCTGGGTGTCGCGCGCGAACGACCATAACCACCGCTCCGCTTCGATCTTGGTGTCGGCGTAGGGTTCGTTCCAACGCTTCACCGGCGACGTTTCGTCCATCACTTCATCGGCGTCGGGAATGCCGAACACGTCGGAAGTGCTCACCGCCAGCAAGCGCACTCCATGCGCGCGGCAGGCGCGTGCCACCTTTTGCGTGCCGCCGACGTTGACGGCGCGAAAGCGCTCCCACGGCGCCCAGGCGTGCACCAGCGCGGCGGTATGAAAGGCGCGCGTCGCGCCGGCAAACGCGGTGTCCAGGCTGACCGTGTCAGTGATGTCGACTTCGAGGATCTGCAGCTGTTCCGTTGGCCCCAGGGCGCGCAGTTCGGATAGGAAAGGATCTTTCGGTAACGCGAGGGCACGCACCTCGTCGCCGTCGGCGAGCAGGCGGCGCACCAGCGCTTGCCCAACAAAGCCCGCAGCTCCGGTGACAACGGAGATCGGCACGCTCATCGCTGCGGTATCGCGCACTTGCATACGTCCGGTGCCACTGGGCGCCAGTTTGTCCGGATGGCCGCTCATGTGTCAACGTTCCGCAGGCAGCGACTCACCGCGTCCCATCTGGTTGTGGAATCAAGAACCAGTGGTGGCGAGTACGCAAGAGTGCTTGCGCTGCGCCGACTGCTATGGCACAGGAACGCTCTCCAGCTCTCTTCAGACGTGGCGCTACGGCTCGTAACGCTCCTTCAGGCGGCTGCAGACCACAAGGTAATGAATGATGCGCCCGGACGTATTTCGCCTCTTCCATCTGCCTCCATCACTGCGCAACCGACCGAGACGCAGTACCCGGCCCGCGCCAGATCGGCGCGGTGCGGAGGGCACGCGCCCGCCAAGCACCAGCATCATTCTCGATCTGGGCGACGAGGCCGTGGCGTACTGTGCGACCCTGGATGAGGCTCGTGCCGTGGTCGCCGAGGCGGAAGACCGGTGCGTGGCGGTGGCGGTGGCGGATCGCGAGCGCGCTTCCAGGCGTCGAACCTTCATCGCGGTTGCCGAACCAAAGTGAGGACGAAAAGACGGAATCGTCAACCGCACCTTGGGCAGACGAGCGTCGCCCTTTTTCAACGACACACATTGGCGTTGACTGTGATGGGAACGGCGCAGTAGAAGCGTGGCGTAAAACGTGATCGGAGAGGCCAGGCTTCCTTCTTCCTTGCGTTTTGCGTTTCACGGTTTACCCAAACCCCCTCAGGAGGCAGATGAATGGCAACAGACAATCGAGTATTCGTGATCGGCGTCGGCATGACCAAGTTTGAACGTTGCGAGAAAGACGCGCGCGAGCTCGGACAGGCGGCGGCGAAGGATGCGCTCAAGGACGCGGCGATCGATTACGACAAGATCGAGCAGGGGTTCGTCGGGTACATCAACGGCATGAGCACGCTCGGGCAACAGACCTTGTACGGCGTCGGCATGACCGGGATTCCCGTCTACAACGTGAACAACAACTGCTCCACCGGGTCGACCGCATTGTTCATGGCGTACAACGCCATCAAGTTCGGCCAGAACGACGCTGTTCTCGCCCTTGGCTTCGAGAAGATGCAGAAAGGCCCACTCGAAAATCAGCTCCCCGGCCTCGAAAAGCTGAAGGCGGAAACCGAGAAGGACAAGAAGCCACCGATTGCGGCGCGCATGTTCGGCGATGCCGGACGCGATCACATGGAGAAATACGGCACCAAGCCGACGACCTTCGCCAAGATCGCCGTCAAGAATCACCGCCACTCGGTCAACAACCCACGCTCGCAGTATCAGGAGGCGTGCACCATCGACGAGGTGCTCGCGGCGCGCATGGTCTACGATCCGCTGACCATCCTCCAATGCTGCCCGACCAGCGATGGCGCCGCCGCCGCGGTCGTCGTGTCGGAACGCTATCTCAAGGCGCATCCGCATGCCGGCGCCGTGGAGATCCGCGGCATGGCAATGGGCACCGATCGCACGGAGGACTTCGCGCGCGGCCGCATCGGCATGGTCGGCATGGGGATGACCGAGCGCACCGCTCAGAAAGTGTACGAGATGTCCGGCATCGGCATCAACGATGTGCAGGTCGTCGAGCTGCACGACTGCTTCAGTACCAACGAGCTGATCACCTACGAAGGCCTGGGCATGTGCAAGGAAGGCGAAGGCGAAAAGCTGGTCGAGGACGAAGCGACGACCTACGGTGGCCGTTGGGTGGTGAACCCGTCAGGCGGATTGCTGTCGAAGGGGCATCCGCTCGGCGCCACTGGCCTGGCGCAATGCGCCGAGCTCGTCTGGCAGCTCCGCGGTCAAGCCGAGAAACGCCAGGTCGAGAGCGTGAAAGCCGCGCTGCAACACAACCTCGGCCTCGGCGGCGCTTGCGTGGTGGCGATGTACACGAGGGGATAGGCGGCTAAGCGGTTAGGCGGCTGGCGGTCAGGGCGAGATACCATAACCGCCTAATCGCCAACCGCTTAACCGCATAGCACCCGATGCGCGTCCAGCATCTTCTCCTGAATCGGCACGCCGATCGGGCAGGTATTGGCGCACGGCGCGGCGCAGCCGACGCAGGCAGCCGCGTTCTGCTGCAGCTTGGCATATAGGCGGCGGCCTTCGTGTTCCCACCCGTAGTCCTTGGCGTACATCCGGTAGCGCAGGATGTCATTGATCGGCAGCTCGTACACGCAGGAGTCGAGGCACTGCCCGCAGTGCGGCTGGCAGTAGTCGCCGGCGGTGAGCCGGTCGTATTGCGCGAGCAGGGCGACGTCGGTTGGCTGCGCCGAGGTTCCCGACGCATACAGGTACTCGTCGAGATGTCCATGCGTCGAGATGGAAATCACCAGGCACGATACCGCCGGGTTGGACAGCACCCAGCGGAAAGCGGCTTGCGAGTAGGCGCCGGCTTCGTCGCGGAAGTTCGCAAGGTTGGTGTGCTTGGCGCCCTTCAACGTTTTCATGGCGACGATACCGACGTCATGAGCCTTGGCTTTTTCGAGGATGTGACCAAAGCTCGGCCACATGCCGAAGTGATAGGCGAGCATCATGACGTCGAAGCGCCCGGAATCAATCGCCGCGTTGGCGACGGCTTCGAGATTGGGCGTGTGCGTGCTGACGCCCAGGAAGCGTACCTTGCCTTGTTCCTTGAGCCGGTCGAATGCCTCGTGGATGTTCGGGGCCAGCAAGCGCTCGACGCGATCGCAGGAATGCACGTGGATGAGATCCACATGGTCTGTCTGCAACCGCGTCAAGCTTGCATCGACGGCATTGATGATCTTCGGCACCGGCGTATCGTTGGGCAGGTGGCCATCGGCAACACAGAATTTGGTCGCCAGGAAGACCTTGTCGCGGCGCCCCTTCATGGCTTCGCCCAGCACGCGTTCCGAACGCGTGTCCGAATAGTCGGGCGCCGTGTCGAAATAGGTGATGCCGCGATCCAGTGCCGCGCGCGCCACGTCGGCATCGTGAATACCGCCCGACCCGAGGGAGATGTCAGAGACCAACGCGTTGGTGCGCCCCAGCCGCCGATAGCTCTTGACCACCGATCCCTGCCATTCGGCGCGTGGCTGCGGCGCGGTCTTTTCGACGCTGGTCAGGAAGAAGTCGTTGGCGACCGGGAGCCAACTGCGGTTGCGGGCGACCGCGGTAGCCAACCCGGTCACCGCGGCGCCGAGGCCGGCGGTAACGGCGCCGAGCGCCCGTAACACCCGGCGCCGCGTTGGCCCGTCGATGACTTGCTGGCTTTGCGCCCCGGCAAATGGACTCAGCAACCACGCCGGCGACGCCGCGTGACACGCGTCGCACACTGGCTGTCGCCAGCGAGCGAACTGCGCCGCAACCCCAATCCACAGCACGGCGAGTGGCACCCACGCCTTCCACAACGGCAACAAGCCGCGCTCTACCCCTTCAGCGAGGTCGTGCAGCACGCTGCCGCCGAGCGTCCAAGACAGCAGCAAGCCGATCCCATAGACCGCCAACACCAACGCCCGGCGGACGTGAACCACGCGAGCCGCACACGCGCCGCCGCAACGGGGACAGTTCATGGATACCTCCTCTGTGAGTGCGCGCAGTGTATCCGCGGGGACTGGCAATGTCCAAACCGTAGAGGGCTGCGCCCATCGTCTATTCTAGGGACCGCTCCCTCCTTCGACGGGGCTCGGGACAGGGTTGGTCGCTATGCGGTGCCGTCGCAAGAACTTGACTGGCGCGCAACATGTTCTTAGGGAGAAACCTATGGCTGAGACTCCCTCCACAATGGTTCCGCTCGGCACAGCTGCTGCCGACTTCCGCTTGCCGGATACCGCCGGCAAGCTGGTCACACTTGGCGACTTCAAGGATGCGCCGGCCCTGCTGGTGGTTTTCATGTGCAACCACTGTCCGTTCGTGAAGCACATTCGCACAGGACTGGCGCAGTTCGCGCGCGACTACCAGCCGCGCGGCCTGGCCGTGGTGGGCATCAACTCCAACGATGTCACCAACTATCCCGAAGATTCACCGGCAAAGATGGCCGAAGAGGTGCGCCGCGCCGGCTACGTCTTTCCGTACCTCTATGACGAGACGCAAGCGGTCGCGAAAGCGTATCACGCCGCGTGCACACCCGACTTCTTCCTCTATGACCGCAGTCACCGGCTGGCATATCGCGGCCAATTCGACGACAGCCGCCCGAGTAACGGCCGCCCTGTGACCGGCACCGACCTGCGTGCCGCGACCGACGCCGTGCTGCAGGGCAAGAGTGCGCCCGCCGAGCAGAAGCCGAGCATCGGGTGCAACATCAAGTGGAAGCGCACTTAGCACCGCAGAGCGAAGAAAGAATCTCGCGCAAAGCCGCCAAGACGCAAAGTGCGAGTTCGAAGAGAGAATCCTATGGAAGAATTCAAGCGCACGAGAATCTCGTTGAGCCGCCAGCACCCATTTCTTGATTCGTCGATTGGTTAGCGTCGCTCTTTGCGGCTTGGCGCCTTTGCGTGAGTCTTCTTTTCGCGCTGGCGCTGTGTCAGGGTAGCGAACCCACATTGCACGGAGGAACGGCGATGGCAGTTGTCGAAGGCAAACCGGCACCGGATTTCACACTGACTGATAGCGACGGGAAGAAGGTCACCCTGAGGGATTTCGCCGGCAAGGACCTGATTCTCTACTTCTATCCGAAGGACGATACGCCGGGATGTACCAAGGAGGCGTGCGGTTTCCGCGACGGGTGGAAGGATCTCGCGAAGATCGGTGCGGTGGTGGTCGGGGTGTCCGCAGACGGTGCGGAGTCGCACCAGAAGTTCATCGCCAAGTACAAGCTGCCGTTTTCCTTGCTCTCCGATCCTGATCGCAAGGTGATGGAGAAGTACGGCGCCTACGGTGAGAAGATGATGTACGGCAAGAAGACCGTCGGCGTCACCCGCTCCACCGTGTGGATCGGTGCCGACGGCCGCGTGAAGAAGCACTGGAAGCGGGTGGCCAAAGCCGAAACGCATCCGGACCAAGTGCTCGAAGCGGTGCGCGCGGCGCGCTGAGTTACAACACGCTGGCGGCCGCGGCGCGTTCGATCATGCCGAGCACCGGTGCGACACACGCGTAGCCTTCGTCGATCGCTTCCTCGGCCCGGTGGAAGTCGAGCAGCCGAATGTGCCCGAGCTGTGGCGCCACCATGACGTCGGGGGGATCGCCGGCCATCCGACTGCGCGTGATGCGGTCCTGCATGATGTAGATCGTGCCCGCGAGTACCTCGAAGAAACCCGGCCCCTTCGGCCGCGGCCGCAGCAACTGACTGGACAGGAAACTGGCGGTGCCGCGAAACTCCGCGCGCAAGCGGGTCGAGAGCTTGTTGAGCAGATCGGGCTCGCGCTGGCGGGGGGCTGGCAGCTGCCGGCGCGCGCGGCGCGGCGACAGATTGCGGCTGGTGATGTCGCCGTTCAAGTTTACGGCGATCACGATCTCGGCACCGAGCGCGCGGCAGACCGACACCGGCACTGGATTCACCAGGCCGCCGTCGACCAACCACTCCCCGTCCAACTTTACGGGAGGAAAAATGCCCGGCAGGGCCGCGGAGGCGCGCACCGCGTCGAGCAACGATCCTTTCTGCAGCCACTGCTCCCGCCCGGTGGCGAAATCCGTCGCCACCGCGGCAAAAGGCTTGGGGAGGTCTTCGATCAGCTGGTCCGGTTGAATGGTGCGCAGGCCCTTGAACAGCCGCCCTCCCGCGATTACGCCGCCACGCGTCAAGGTGACGTCCATCAATCCAACGATGTCGAACAACGTCACCGAACGAGCCCAGTCGTCGAGTACGTCCAGCCGGCCTGACGCGTAGGCGCCACCGACCAGCGCGCCGATCGATGTGCCGCACACGATGTCGGGTACGACGCCCGCCTCGTTGAGGGCGCGCAGCACGCCGATGTGTGCCCAGCCGCGCGCCGAGCCACTTCCCAATGCGATGCCGATGCGCGGTTGCTTCATGGGGGTCGTCGTCTTCAGACGACTTTGTCCGACTCAGCCGGCGACTTCGTGTCCCCGGCGCGCACGCTGGCAAGGGGGTCTATCTCACGGGCATTGCTGCGAGCGGCGGCCACCTGAACGTCGCCCGCCTCAGGCACGGACTGGCCCGTCAGCCATGCGGTCAGCATCGCATTGACGACCTCAGGCGCCTCTTGCTGCACCCAATGGGAGACGTTGGGGAGGTAGCGCAGTGTCAGATCGCGTACCCAAGCGTCGGTCCCGTACGTCGTTTCCTTCCCGAGCGCCGTGTCGCATTCGCCCCAGATCATCAACGTCGGCACCTCGATGATCGGGTACCCGAGCCGGCGCTGGCGTTCGCCACCGCCGCCGCGGACGAAAGCGCGGTAGTAGTTGGCCATCGCCGTGAGCGCGCCCGGGGCCACGGCGTTATCGCGGTAGACCTGGAGGACTTCGTCCGGGAAGCGCCGCTTGTCGACCGCCATATTGCGGAATGCATCGCCAATGGCGCGAGCGCGCTGCGCGCCCATGAGGAGCTCCGGCAGACCTGGAATCTGAAAGAAGAGCACGTACCACGAACGCAGGAGCTGCCGCGGCCTACGGATCGCCCGTTCGATGACGGCCGGGTGAGGAACGTTCATGATGACCAAACGCTCGAGCGGGCGCTGCCGCCGCATGGCGAAGTACCACGCGACTATCGCGCCCCAATCATGCGCCACGAGGATAGTGGAGCGTGCTCCCGACGCATCAATCAGTGCGGCAACGTCGTCGAGCAGACGCTCGATGGCATAGTCCTCACGCCGCGGCGGCCGGTCGGTTTGCCCATAACCCCGCAGGTCCGGCGCCCAGGCGCGATAGCCCAGCTCGGCGAGGAGCGGCAACTGATAGCGCCACGAATACCAACACTCGGGAAAGCCGTGCAGACACAGGGCCAAGTGGTCCCCCTCGCCGCACGTGGCGACGTGGAACCGGAGGCCGTTGGCCTGCACGAACTCATGGGCAATGGGCGGGGTGTCACTCATGTGATGCGGATAGCCTCAAATCCAAAAACTGAATCTCGCGCGAAGGCGCCAAGCTGCAAAGAAAGACGCCAAGAATCAGAGAAAGGTTTGCGTCGTATCCTCGGCATTCCCGTGAGGCTCCCTATCCTCGTGTCGGCTCTTGGCGTCTTTGCGGCCTAGCGCGAGACATTCTGTCTTTCGCCATTGACGTTAGCTCAGCACGGCACGAAGCGCACCCGATGGCTGCCGGCATCCAAGCGCGCTGTGGATCCGACGAGGGTATAGCCAGCGGGAGCGGCCAGCTCCGCCCGTGTCCCATCGGGCACGGTCACGTCGAGCGCGATGCCGTCCGGCTCGCATCGCCAGCTGACGCGAATATCGCCGTGCACCGTTGGAAACACGCCGCTCGCGTTCTGCAAATCTACCGGCTGGGGCGCGAGACGGAAACGAGTGAAGCCCGGCTCGAGAGGGTACACGCCCAATACTTCGGTGGACAGTTGGTACACCGGAGTCGTGGAGAAGCCGTGACACAGGCTGGCGGTGGGGTCGAAGCTCTCCCACAAAGTGGTCGCGCCACGCGCCAGCATCCGCCCGTAGCGCTCGCGGATGAGTGCGAGGGCCCGATCGAAGCGCCCTGCTTTGGCGAGAGCGCGGTAGACGAAATGACTGTAGAAGGTGTTGGCGAGCACGACGGCGGACTCGGGATCGAACGGCTCGCCGGTCGGGGCGATTGGTGGCGCCGCGGTGAAGACGAGGCGTGCCGGATCGGCGATCCGCTCGATCATCGATGCCCAGCGCTCGCGTGGCGCGATGTCCCAGAGAATCAGCGCGGCATTGGCGTGCTGCGAGACGCGCCGGTCCTGGGCACCGGTTGCCGGGTCGACACAATCGATGTACGCGCCGCGCGCCGCATCCCAATGACGGGCGTTCAACGCGTTGGCGATGCCCGCGGCCAACGTCTCGAACCGTCGTGCCGTTCGCGAATTGTCGAGCGCCCGCGCCAGACGCGTGGCCGCCCGCAGCGCGCCGACCAGCTCCGCATTCAGCGTCGCCGCCTCGCCGTGGCGGCCGAGCGCCGCCCAATCGTGGAAGTGCCAGTGCGGCAGGTCGGCCACCAGTCCGTTCGCGTCGATGTGATGCGCGAACCATTGCAGCGCCCGCTCGATTGCCGGGAAGATGGATTCGAGGACCTCAATCTCCGCGGTATAGACATAGTGCTGCTCGGCGTTGAGTATCCACTGCAAGGTCCAATCAGGAATGAGCAGGCCGTTGGTGCGGTGATCGCCGGGCGCATACATCTGCGTCAGGCCGTCGTTGCGCTGACTTTCGGCGCAGTGCCGCAGAAACTGGCGATTCAAGGCGTTGGCGTCGGGGCCGAATGCCGCCTGCGCAACGAGGAACTCGACGGTTGCATCGCCGAGCCACTGGCGTTGCTCGCGTGCCGGGCAATCTTCCCAGCCGTCGTGCGTACACAGCCGCAACGTGTAACGGCCGACATCCCACAAGCGATTCAGCATCTCGTCCGAGCACGCAAAGGCGCCACGCTCGGCCACCGGGTAGCGGGTGAACGTCGAACCCACGTGACGGATGCGCACACCGTTGCGGGCATTGCGCACCGTGACCTGGGCGTAGCGAACCGCTGTCCATTCGAAGCGCTCGAAGCGTTGTCTCCCGGGTCGCGCCGTGTAGCGGAACAAATGCGCGCCGTGCGCCCGTTCGCGATCGATGCGCGGTTGTGTCGGCGGCTCCGTCTCCCAATCGCCGGGAATCCCTTCGGCGACCGCCACCTCGACGACCTCACCGCCGTCGGCCTCGAGCTCGATGAATGGATAACCCGAGTGGATGCGGCCGAAATCCAGCAGGAACGAGACGTCGCACTCCCCGGTGGTGCGGACGCGCGTTGCGCGTGGATCCGGCGCGAGGAGCGCATCCGGATCGTCCACCAGCCCGATCGGTAGTGGGGTCAGCGCCTCTTCGTACAGCCGACGGTCCGCTGCCAGATCGGGCCGCGGCGTCGCACCATACCATGCGACGATACGCGCCGCTGCCAGAGGAGACTCGTCCAAAAACGGGATCTCACGCGGCAGCAGCACCGGGAATGGCTCTATTCTCATGCCGCCAAAGAAGCTATCGGGTGGCCCGCCACCGGCGGCGAGCACTTGCACAGTATCCCAACTGGAGTCGTCGAAGCCGGCGAGCATCCAGTCGTCGGGCATCAGCCGAGCGTCGTGGACTTCGATGAACCCCAGTCCCCAGTTCACGCGCGGCGTCTCACGTTCCCACGCCGCGCATTCAAGGCAGCGCCACTGCGCGTCGGAGAGAAGGTCGACGATGGTATCGCCGCAGCGGATGCGGCCGTCGCAGTAGAGTGCCCCGTCGCCGAACACCGGCTGCCACAAGCCCTCGACGCGCTGGTACCAGGCCGTATCGACGCCGTAGACGTGCACGAGCAGGGCGATGACATTGTCGCCGGGGCGAAGGTGCGCGCGCAGGTCGTAGGTGTCGGTACGTTGATGCGCCGGATCACAGCGTACCGGGCCGCGGCCGATGCGTGCGCCGTTGACAAACAGCTGATAGCGCCCGTCGACGGTGACGGTGACCTGGGCTTCGTCGACCGTCGCCGGCAGTTGAAATGCGCGCCGGAAGAGAAACCAGCGATTGACCCCATCCTCACGGCGCAGCGGCCCGACGCCAAGGAAGGCGCGAAACAAGGCACCGATATCGGTCGATTGCTTGGCGGTCCAGATGAACGGTGCGCGTCGGTACATGTGATGGGTTACCCCGCTGCTGATTGGGCGCGGACTCTATCAGAGCGGGTCGGCGCGAGCCAACAGCAGGCGGCTCTCACCGCTTGCGCCAGCTCCGCGTGCCGGCAGAGTGCATTCGCGAGCCGCATCTGGCTGCATACCGGAGCCGCTTCCGAACGCCACAGAAGTTGGCGCTCATCCTTGTCAATTCTGAGAGGCAGCGTCGCGCTGTCGCGCAATTCGGTCGAACGTCAGATGCGGCGCCGCGTGGTGCCGTTCTTGCCTTGTCTGTCCACGCAATGTTGGACTTGGCAGCCCCCAGCAACCGACTAGCCTCGTGCACCCGGGCTCGCAGACAAGCGGGCTGGAAACGAGTAGGCAAAAATGGGCACGTGAAGTGGCGATTCTAACTAATGCGGCATCGAGGTGCCCATGACACCCTGCGGCCGCTTTGCCACTGAGGTGGGTAGTCTGATAGTTGATACAACATGCGGCTCTCATTATTCACGAGCAGCAACAAGGAGGAACAACCATGACGAACCGAAAGTGCATCACTCGTGCGGGGGCAACCTGTGCGGCCATCATCGTTGTTGTTACCGCGTGTTCAGCTGCGGCGAGGGCATCAACCCTGATTTGCGCCAGGAAGAGTCGACTGACTGGCCAGATGGTCCAAGGGGCCGCTGTCCACCTGCGGGCCGCATGCAGATCAACAGAGATGGTCGTCTCCCTCAGTGAGCTTGGCCTACCGGATACGAGTGCACACGAGAATCTCCAAGATAATCGGATCACCGCGCAAGATAGTCAGATCATCACGCACGAGAGTCGGATCACCGCGCTGGAAGGCACCCACGCGGAAATCAGCGTCGGCGTCGTCGGTGGCTACAGCCTGCTCGTCCCAGGTGATTTGTCGGACGTTAACGTACCGTTTGCTTCCGAGGCGTGGGATACGGCCGACATGCACGATCCCGGAGCTCCAGCCGCTCTGATCGCACCGGTTGCCGGTCGGTACCTGGTCACGGCAGCGGTTGGCTTCCGGGAGACCGCCAGTCCAGCCGATCCCTCCTCCAACTTGAGAGGGCTGGTTATCACGACGGATTTCGGCATCTGCTTTGGCGCGGTCTCCACCGCGATCGGCGGCTGCTTTGGCGGAGTGCTCGTGAACGCTACCGAGTCGACTCCGGCTTTGGCAACCGTGATGTCCACGAGCGCGATACTGGACCTCGCAGCTGGCGAGGTGGTTCAGATCGATGTGGCCCAGAGCTCCGGCGGGCCGCTGTATCTGGACTCGTCCCAAGCGCAGATGCAGAAGTTGAATTATTGATCCAGCAGATAGGACCTGCGGTCGGCGTCTCGTCTATGGCCCGCTCCCCCTTCGGGGAGCCTCAGGGCAGGATCGGTCGCTAGCAGCCTGTCGGACTTGGTACTATGCAGCGACCAACGGGAGCGGTCCATAGATAAGGACGCTGGCCGCAGGCCCTCACGGCACACGTGATGCCGGCGCTACGGCGTCGAGTTGCACGTCGCCGACCTCGTCGACGACGATATCGGCACCAGCGTCGACCAGCGCGGCCCGCGGCGTCGAGGTGAGCACGGCGACGGCGCGCATGCCGGCGCGTTTGGCGGCTTCGATGCCGTGCACCGAGTCTTCGATCACCGCGCAGCGCGACGGCGCCGCCTGCAAGCGTTCGGCCGCCTTGAGAAACGCTTCGGGGTGCGGCTTGCCTTGGCTGACGTCCTCGGCGGCGACGACGGCGTCGATGAGGTCGTGCGCGCCCATGGTATCGATCAGCAGGTCGATGTTTGCCCGCGGCCCGCTCGAGGCGATGGCCAGGCCGGCGCCGCGTTCGCGCAGCTCGACGAACAGCTCCGGAATGCGCCGATAGATGCGGATCGCGCCTTGCCGAACCAGCGCGCGGTAGAGCGCCTCTTTGCGTTGGTCGAGATCAGCGAAGCGCTGCGGGGAGACCTCGCCGAGCCAGACCGGAATGATGCTGGCGTTGCGCTGCCCGAAGGTCTGGCGGAAGCGCTCCGCCGTGAACGGGGTGCCGACCTCGTCACCGAGCTGCTGCCAGGCGCGCCGGTGCGCGTCGGCGCTGTCGACCAGCACGCCGTCCATATCGAAAATTACGGCGGCACGCGGCGCGGAGCTCATGGCTGCGTGTATGACGGTTGACACCGCCGTGGTCAACCAGCCGCGGGCGCCCTGCCCCGCGCAGCCGATCGACGACCGGCTTTCAGTCGGTCATAATGGGATCGTTCGGACATCAGCAGACAAGAGTAGAGGTGCGCGCATGCCGGTCGAGATCAC
>CAZTDK010000086.1:0-13215 GCA_964611965.1 uncultured Binatia bacterium (SeqCode)
GCACGAGGAGGTTGAGATACGCGATCGCCGGCCGCACGATATGACGGCCGGTGACGGCGCGCGCCGCCTCCAGGAATTGCGGCAGCTGTTGGAAGAAGGCGATCTCCGGAAACAGCGGCGTCTCATAGGCAAAGGTCTCGCGGAAATAATTGGTGCGTGACGCCAGGCGCTGCACCGTGTCTTGTCCAGCGCGTGTCTTGATAAAGTGGCGGGCCGCGTCGTAGCGCTGCGGAATGCCGGCACCGAATCCTTCCTGCTGGCGCCCCTCGCCATACGTGGGGTAGGGCGCGCGGGCGCGGACGGTCGCCAGCAACGCTTCAACTTGTTCGTCGGTGAGCAACGGGTTGAACTCGACGGAACCGCCTCGGTTCATCATGCCTCTTTTCCTACCGTGCATCTGGCGGAGAGTAAACTTCAAGACGCCGGCCGCAGCCTCAGGGACCACGTTCGGCGATCCAGATCGTGTGCGGTCGTCCGCCTCGCTGACCGCGCGCCCGCACGCGTACCTCGTCTACTTTGAATCCGGCACGGCGCAGGCGCTGCACGAAGGCGCGATCGGGGCCGACCGACCAGATTGCCAACACACCCTTGGGCCGTAGTGCCGCAAACGCGGCTTCGATCCCGGCGCGCGCGTACAGCCAGTCGTTACCTTTCAAGGTCAGACTCTCGGGGCCGTTGTCGACGTCGAGCAAGATGGCGTCGTACGCCCGGTGCTCGCCCCGCAACGCGCGCGCGACGTCGACCTCGCGCACGCTGACCCGCTTGTCGCGCAGCGCCGCGCCGCTGAGGCCGGCGAGCGGTCCGCGGTGCCACGCCACCACCGCCGGCACCAACTCCGCTACGACGATCTGGCCCGCAGCGCCGATGCGCTGCAGTGCCGTAGCCAAGGTGTAGCCCAGCCCCAAGCCACCGATGAGGATCCGTGCATGGGACCGGCCCTCAATCCGTGCGCACGCGAGCTCGGCCAGCGCGTCCTCGGAGCCGTGCTTGCGACTGTTCATGAGCTCGCGGCCGTCGACCGTGAGCGAGAACTCTTCCCCACGCTTGTACAACCGCAGCTCTTCGCCGCTTGCGGGCACACGCACACTGTCGAGGAGCTCCCAGGGAATCATCAGCACTCTCAACAGAGCAGGCTCGGGACATGTTTCCAAGTCACGGGGGCGCCTGAGGGCTTGAGGGCGTGGGGCTTGAGGGTCTGAAGGTCTGAAGGTTTCAGGGCAGCTGGGCTTCGAGGCGCCGTCGTTCGCAGGACCCGTTTGCAGGAGTGCACGCATGGCTTCGAGACGCCTTGCGCAGCAGTCGCAACGGGGTGGCGGATGCGCTACAGTGCGGCTACTGATTTCCTCCGGGAAGGAGCAATAATGACACCGCTGAAGACCGCACGCGCGACGCCGCGTAGTGCCGACGCCGATTCGACGCCCGCTGCAGCTGCACCGCACCAACTCGCGGGACAGACCATGAAGGCGTGCGACATCATCATGCAGGTGCTTGCGGACGAGGGTGTGGACACGATCTTCGGCTACAGCGGCGGGGCGATCCTGCCGACGTATGACGCGGTGTTCCGCTACAACGAGACGCACGCCGGCACGGACGAGATCCGCCTCATCGTGCCAGCTACCGAGCAAGGCGCCGGCTTTATGGCTGCCGGTTACGCGCGATCGAGCGGCCGCGTCGGCGTGTCGCTGGTGACCTCCGGCCCGGGCGCGACCAACTCGGTGACCCCGGTGCGCGACTGCCAGGCCGACTCCGTGCCGATCGTGCTGATCACCGGGCAGGTGCCACGCGCGGCCATGGGTACTGACGCGTTTCAGGAAGCCCCGGTCTTCAACATCATGGCATCCTGCGCCAAGCACGTGTTCCTGGTCACCGATGAGACCAAGATCGAAGCCACCATGCGCAGCGCCTTCGACATCGCGCGCAGCGGGCGGCCCGGACCAGTCGTCGTCGACATTCCGCGCGACGTGCAGTTGGCGCAGAGCGTCTTCAAAGGCTCAGGCCTGCTGGCGATGCGCGGCTACGAGGAACGTGCCGCGGAGCTCAAGCGCGCCTGCGTCTCCGCCGCGGAGGCGGAAGCCTTCTTCCGCCTGCTCTCCACCGCGGAACGCCCGTTGATCTACGCCGGCGGCGGCATCAACAACGGCAACGCCGCCGACGAGCTGCGCGCCTTTGCCAAGCGCTTCGGGGTTCCCGTGGTCACCACCCTCATGGGTATCGGTGCCGTCGACACTGCAAGCGAGCTGTCGCTGAACATGCTCGGCATGCACGGCGCCGCCTATGCCAACTACGCCGTCGAGGACTGCGACTTCTTGTTCGCCGCCGGCTCGCGCTTCGACGACCGTGTCGCCGGTAAGGTCAAGGAGTTCGCGCCGCACGCCAGGATCGCACATCTCGACGTCGACGCATCGGAGATCGGCAAGGTCAAGCACGTCGATTGGGCGCATGTGTCCGACGCCAAGCGCGGCCTGCAGCAGCTGATCGCGGCGGGCGCCGGGTTCAAGAAGGATTTCAGCCGCTGGCGCAAGTACCTGCAGGACATCAAGCAACGGCACGCCTTCAACTACAATCAGGGCTCGTCGCAGATCCAGTCGGAGTACGTGCTGGCGCAGCTCAACGAGATCACCCGCGGCAACGCCATCGTCACCACCGGTGTTGGCCAGCACCAGATGTGGGCGGCGCAATACCTCGACTTCATCCACCCGCGCACCTTCCTGACCTCCGGCAGCATGGGCACGATGGGGTTTGGATTGCCTGCCGCAATCGGCGCGCAACTCGCGAACCCGGGCAAGCTGGTGATCGACGTCGACGGCGACGGCAGTATCCGCATGAACCTGGGCGAGTTGGAGACGCTGACGACCTACGACATTCCGGTGAAGGTGCTGCTGCTCAACAACCTCGGCGACGGCATGGTGCGCCAATGGCAGGATCTTTTCTACGCCAACCGCTACTCGGGGTCCGACAAGACGCTCCACAAGAAGGATTTCGTCAAGGCGGTCGAGGCCGATGGGTTCGGGTTCGCCAAGCGTGTCAGCGCCATTGATGATGTGCGGTCACGACTCGAAGAGTTCGTCCGTTTTCCCGGGCCGGCGTTCCTTGAAGTCATGGTCGACCAGAAGGCGCATGTCTACCCGATGGTCGGGCCGGGGATGGGCTACAAAGATATGATCACCGGCAAGTACATCCCGAGCCGCGACCAGACGCCGAAGGAAACCGAAGAGCCAGAAGGATACTTTTGACGAGTCGCGCCGGCCACTAATGAACCTGTGGGCGCGCCTCGGGCGGATGCTGATCGCCGATGGCGGATGGTTTCGACACGCTGCGAGGGCTATTCGAGCAAGCGTAGCTTCTGCAACACGAATTCCCTGATGGCCGAATCGATGGCGGCGCTGCTGCGTGTGAAGCGCGCCTGAAGTGCCGGCGCGTCAACGGCACCATCGGCGACGAGGACGGGCGTCTGGTTCTTTTCCGGGCTCCTTTCACCGTCGTCGACACGGTCGTGATGGAAGCCGTGCTCGGACGTCCACGTCAGCGCATGCTCGGCATCGGCGTGTCGGTAGCACAGCTGGAATCCGGTGATCGCGCCATCGGCTGCCAGCCAGACGATGAGCTCGAGATCATCGCCGATGAACCACCGGCGTTCGGACTCGCCTGGCGCCGGCGACGTCGGGAATTCCTTCAGCATGTCGGGGCCTACGGCCGGTCTAACCGCCGATCGGACTTGGAAACTCTTAGCGACCAACGGGAGCGGTCCATAGAAAAGACGCTGGCCACCGGCCCTAGTGAAAAAAATGGCCGCCGTTGACGTCGAGGGCCTGACCGGTGATGACGCGCGACAGATCGGAGGCGAAGAAAACGACGGCGCCGGCGATCTCTTCTGAAGTTGGAATATGGTTGAGCGCGGTGTGGCTCGCGATCTGCGCGTACACCGCCTCGGGTGTGGTTTTCTGCTGCTTGGCGAGCATCTTGAAGTAGCCTACCAACACCGCTCCCCAGATGTATCCGGGCACCACCGAGTTGACGCGGATGTTGTACGCGCCGACCTCCTGCGCCAGGGTTTGCGCCGCGGTCATCAACGCGCCCTTCGAGGCGGCGTAGCTGCCGAAACCAGATTCAATGATGCGCATCGACATCGAGTTGATGAAAATGATCGAGCCGCCGCGCGCCTTCATGTGCGGGATCACCGCTTTGGACAGCTGCAGCGAGCCGAACACGTTGACCTCGAAGACGTGCCGCCAGGCGGCGAGGTCGGCGTCTTCGATCTTCGGCTCCGGTCCGCCGGCGTAGGCGTTGTTGACGAGGATATCGACGCGTCCGAACTCGGCGGCCGCGGCATCCGCGAGCCGCTGGCAATCTTCGGGCTGCGCGATGTCGGTGGGCACGCACAGTGCCTTGCGGCCGTGCGCCCGCACCTCGGCGGCGATCGCTTCGAGGTTGCCGGCCGAGCGTGCCGCCAGCACCACATCCGCGCCTTCACGCGCGAAGGCCAGCGAGATGTCGCGGCCCATTCCCGGGCCGATGCCAGAGACAATTGCAACGCGGTCGGTGAGTAGCATAGACAGTCCTCCGCTCTCAGTTCTGAGCTACCGCCGCAACCGGGTAGTTGCAATGCCTATGGTGACGCTACGCATTCCTGAACGGCATCAGCCGGACTCCTTCTGGTTTGCCCAGGCCTCCCTTCGGCCAGGCCGTCTGTGATAGATCAGGAAATTGAACAGACAGCGGGAACCAGCGTGCAGATCAGCCCGACAGACGAGCGCTTCATGCGCCTGGCGATCGACAAGGCGCGGGCCGGCATCGCCGCCGGTCAGTCGCCGTTTGGCGCGTGCATCGTGCGCGGTGCGGCGGTCATCAGCTGCGAGCACAATGGTGTCCTGGCGACCACGGACAGCACCGCGCACGCCGAGGTCACTGCGATCCGCACCGCCTGCCGGGCGCTGGCGACGATCGATTTGTCCGCCTGCACGATCTACTCGACCTGCGAGCCCTGTCCGATGTGCTTCAGTGCTTGCTATTGGGCCCGGCTGTCCCGCATCGTCTTCGGCGTCCGCAGCGCCGATTCCGCGCGGATTGGCTTCGGTGAGTTGCAGATCGCGGCGACCGTCATGAAGGAGCTCGGCCGCAGTCCAGCCGAGTTGGTCGGTGATTGCCTTCGTGAGGAAAACCGTGCGCTCATGGAGCACTGGTTGCAATGCGGTGTCCGCCACGCGTACTGAGTGCAACCCTGTCCTTTCCTTGTCGTGCTTTCGAACTTTCGTGTTTTCGTGATTCTCTGATAGGCGCGTGAGAATGGAGGAACGATGGACTACGACCTGAAAATCGTCGGCGGTACGATCATCGACGGGAGCGGCGCGCCCGGCGCGCGCGGTGACCTTGGCATTCGCGCCGGCAAGACCGTCGCACTCGGCAGCGCTCCGGGAAGCGCCGCGCAGACGATCGATGCCTTCGGCCAGGTCGTGGCCCCGGGTTTTGTCGACATTCACACGCACTACGATGCGCAAGTGCTGTGGGACCGTATGCTGACCATCTCCCCGTGGCACGGCGTGACGACCGTAATGATGGGGAACTGCGGCTTTGGTGTGGCGCCGACGCGCGCCGCGCATCGTGACTTGATCCTGCGCACGTTGGAGAAGGTCGAAGGCATGAGCCTGGGAGCATTGCAGGCCGGTCTCGGCGACGACTGGCCGTTCGAGACCTTCCCGCAGTACCTCGACGCCGTCGAGCGCCGCGGCGCGGCGGTCAACGTTGCGGTGCTCATCGGGCACACCCCGGTGCGCCTGTATGTGATGGGCGAAGCGGCCACCGAACGCGCCGCGACCGCCGACGAAATCGCCCGCATGCGGGCCATCGTCCGCGAGGCTATCGACGCCGGCGCGGTCGGCTTCGCGACCTCGAAGGCGCCGACCCACGTCGGCTATGCCGGCAGGCCGGTGCCGAGCCGCATCGCCGAGTTCACCGAGATCCAAGCGCTCGCCGATGCGCTGCGCGAGGCGGGCCGCGGCATCGTGCAAGCCACCGTGGGCCCCGGATTGTTCTTCGATGAGTTCGCCGAGCTGGCGCGGAGCACCGGCCGGACCGTGACCTGGACGGCGCTGCTCGCCGGCATGCTCGGTCCCGGCTCAGGCCGCATGCTGCTGGAGCGCTCGATCGAGCTGGTCCGCCGCGGATTCCCGGTGGTGCCGCAGGTGAGCTGCCGGCCGCTCAATTTTGACTTCGACTTTGCGGAGCCGTTCCCCTTCGAGAGCTTGCCCACCTTCAAAGGCGTGTCCGCCGCCGACCGCGCCGGCAAAATGGAGATCTATCGCGACCCGGGATTTCGCCAGACCCTGAACGAAACCTTCAAATCGGCGATGGCGGGTCCGTTTGCGAACTGCGGCGAGCGTATCTGGATCTCGCTCTCACCGCGCGCGCCGGGCTTGGAAGAGCGCACGATTGCCGATGTGGCGCGTCAACGTGGCATCGAGGTGGCGGATTGTCTGCTCGATCTGGCGCTCGACTCGAACTTGGAAGCACGCTTCCGTATGGCCATCGTCAACTTCGACGAGGACGAGGTTGCGGACTTGCTCAGCGACAAGCACACCGTCCTCGGGCTCTCCGATGCCGGCGCGCACGCCAGCCAGCTGTGCGACGCGTGCTTCTCAACGCACTTGCTCGGCCACTGGGTGCGGGAGAAAGGCACGCTGCAGTTGGAGGAGGCGGTGCGTATGCTGACGTCGCGTCCTGCTGAGGTTGCCGGCCTTACCGACCGCGGCCGCCTGGCTATCGGTATGCCCGCGGATGTCGTGGTCTTTGATCCGGCCACCGTTGGGGCCAGCCCCCTGCGCCGCGTCAACGATCTCCCCGCGCAGGCCGACCGCCTCGTCGCCGACGCCAATGGGATCGACGCCGTGATCGTGAACGGCAAGCTACTGCGCCGGAGCGGCGAAGATGTCGTCGATCCGGCGGGACCGTTACCTGGCCGCCTGCTCCGCAACGGCCGGGCATAGGGCCCTGCGGGCGGCGTCCTTGGTCTGCTCCCGTTGGTTGGTCGCTAGGGACTGCCAAGTCCGACAGACGGTTTGAGAGGCATGAAAACTTCCCAAGCCCTCAAGCCCTCAGCACCATTTTCGAAGCAGCGTCGCTTGGAGCCGGGCGCTGCGGTGAGCATTTCCACCGCGGCGCCCGGCTCCTCCGTGCCTTCACATCATCATCTGGCCGATTTGCATCAAGAAGCCGAGGTCGCCTTCGACTTTCAGTTTCCCGGTCATGAAAGCTTCCTGGCCGTTGAGCTTGCCGGTCTGCATGTCGGCATACTCGGCGAGCTTCATCTTGATCACCGTTTTGGGTGTGGCGGAGTTGTTGAAGCACATCTCGACCTTGAACGGATCTTTACCCTCGCGCGACAGCTCGAGGCCCATCGTCCCCTTGAGCGCCAGTGCGCGTGCGCTGTTGTCGGGGCGACCGGGGCGCGGCTGCGGGAGAATCAGCCCGAGGCTCGCGCCGTCGCGGCCGAGCACCGCATCACGCCAGTCGTCGACCGAGACGGTGAACGTCACATGCGCGTCGGCGGTGCCTTTGGTGGATTTCATTGCGCCGCCGCTGATGACCAGCGTCCAGTCGCCGCCGCCGGGACCGGTAACGTGGTACTGCATGGTGGCTTCGCGCGGCGCGCCGCCGTCGCCGCCTTGCTGCGCCTGGGCTGCAAAGCCCATCGGGAGCATCTGCTCGAAAAACTGGTCTGGGGTGACGTCCTCCGATAGTGCGGGTTGATCCTCTGCCATGGTGTCCTCCTTCTCGTGGCCGTGCCGCTGCGGGCCGTGCCGGATTCGTTGTCGTCGATGATTGTACTGCGTGGTACAGGACTGCAAATGCCACAATCGTGACGCAGCGCGCAAGAGGTGCCGCACGGGTGAGACTGTGCCGGGCCCCTCCGCCACCGCGTTCGAATGTGTTAGACGATGAGGGAAGCGATGATGCGCGTGGAGCGACAGAGGACGCAAAGGGAGCTGAAGCCGCGGCGCGAGCGCTGCGCCGAAGGCATCGTCGCCACGTGGTGAGTGCCGTGGGGTCCAATGCGCTATCGCGGCGCAACCACGTCGGCACCGTGTCGCTACTCGTCGCGGTGGCCGGAGCGGTGGTGTGCCGCGTCGGCCTGATGACCGGCCCGTTCGTCGGTGCCGAGTGGTTGCGGGTGTTGGCGGCCGGGTTTGAAGCTGCGCTGGTGGGCGGGCTGGCCGACTGGTTCGCGGTGACCGCACTGTTCCGTCATCCGCTGGGCGTGCCGATTCCTCACACCGCAATCATCCCGACGCGCCGCGCCAAGATCATCGAAAGCATCGTCTCGATGGTCCAGGACGAATGGCTGTCTCCCGAGGTCATCGGGGCGCGGTTGGCGCGCTTGTCGCCGAGCGACCTGGTCGTCGACTGGCTGCGGGACCCGGCGCACGTGGAGCGGCTCGGCGGTCCGCTGCGTGACTTCCTGCGCGCGCTGGCGCGTGTGCTCACCGAGCCCGAGGTGGTCGAGTTCGTCGAGCGCACGGTGCAACGTCAGCTGCGCGAGTTGCCGCTGGACGCGTCGGCGGGACGCTGGCTGGCGCGGGTGGCGACACGGGACAGTGCGGCAGCCGTGTTTCAGAGCGCCGCACGCTCGCTGGCCAATCTGGCGCGCCAGCCGGGTACTGCGGAGACGCTGCAGCTCTGGCTCGACCGCGCCGCGGTGGCGTTGCGTCGCGACGGCAAGCGCCTGGTCCCGTTACTCCTGCGGCGCAAGGTCGTGCAGCGCCGGCTTGTCGAGGCGGCGTGCGACTATGCGTCCTCGGAGCTCTCCACGGCCGCCGAGGATCCGGGCCATCCGTTACATCGCGCCTTGTTCGAGGCCATCGAACGCTTTGCCGCCCGCTTGTCGAGCGGCGACGCCGAAACCCTGGCGCAGGTGGAACAGCTGCGCCAGGCGCTGGTCGAGAGCCTCGAAGCCCAACCCGTGTTGATGCGGCTCCTGACGCAGCTGCAACAGCAGCTCGAGCAGGATCTCAGCGACCCCGAGGGCTACCTGGCCACGCTCGTCGACCGCCGCCTGCGAACCGGCATCATCGACCTGCTCGACGATGCCGAGCGCCGCGGGCTGTTCGACCGCTGGGTCCGCACCACGGCGGAGGATTTGTTGCGCCGGCACCACCATCAAATTGGCCTGACGGTGCGCGAGAACCTCGACGCTCTCGAAACCGACGCTCTCGTCGCGCAGATCGAAGCCCGCGTCGGCGCCGACTTGCAGTTCATTCGCCTCAACGGGGCGCTCGTCGGTGGCCTCATCGGCGTGGCGTTGGCGCTGTTGCACCGGTTCACTCCTTAGTGGCGCAACGTGGCAGGCACGTTCAGACGATCCCAATGAAGAAGATGTAACCGCAGATGGACGCAGATGAACGCAGATTCGGATTGGTCGAAGAGCGGGCTCATCAACCCAAATTCGCGAGATTCGTGTGTGTCTTTTTCGAGGGGTCAGATAGACCACATCTGCGTTTATCTGCGGTTACGAGCTCCTGGCCTGTCAGTGCCCATGCACTGCCAGCGCCGCCTGCTTCACCGAACGCGCCGCCTTGGCGAAACCTTCGCGGGTCGCGCCCTTCAAAACGCCGATCGGCACGTTTTGCGGCGCGCCCTTCTCCATGACGTGGTAGATGGAGACAATATAGGCGCGCTTGCCGTCTGGGGATGGAAGGACGCGGTAGCTCCCTTCGTTGTAGTTGCCGTCGCTCTTCAGGGTTTCGAACTCGATGGCCATGCGCTCAGGGTGGAAGGTCCACTTCACCTCGGCGCGGTTCTGGCGGCCGATCACGGTCTGCGTGATGCGGATGACCTTGGTATGGTCGTCCTTGTTGATCAACGCCGACTCGCTGACGCCCGGGACGAAACGGCTGTAATCCTCCACGTCGGCGAGCATGCGGTAGACCTCGGCGGGCGGTGCGTCGACGAGCGAGTGAAACTCCAAGCGTGCGCCGTCGGCGACCTCCTCACTTTTCTCGACCGCGAAGAAGTTTTCCGGGGCCGACCAATCGACCGTCGGCTCCCGCGAACAGGCCGGAAACCACCACAGCGCAAGGATGAGAATCAGGTAAGCAGTCAGCGCTGCCCGGGTCATGCCCTACCTCCATTCTCGGGAAAGGTGCCGAACCCTGCTATTGATAATCAACAGGTTTGCACAGAATCGGCCGCGCGCCAAGGTGCATTGACGCCGCCGTACGGCTGGTGATCGCGCATGGCATCTGCCAGCGTTATGGTAGTTCCCAATTCGCCTACAGGCGCGCTACGATGGGGAACATGAGTACGCGAGGTCATTCGTCCGCCGCCGCGGCCGCGCCGCGTTCACGCGTGACGCGGCGTCGGCGGGCGGTGGGTGCCAACGTGCAGCATTTCAGCGAGCTGTTCGAAAGCGCCAGCGATATGATTTTCATCAACGATCGCGCCGGGCGGATTGTAGCGGCCAACCACGCTGCGCGCGCGTTCGGCGGCTACACGCAAGACGAACTCGACCGTGGGGCGGTGCTGGCCGACGTCATGCCGCCGCAAGAGATCGAGGCGGTGATGATGATTACGCAGCGCGCGCTCGACGGTCTTCCCATTCCGGGAGTGTACGAGCGCGAGGTGATGCGGCACGACGGCATCCGGCGTCTCGTCGAGCTGCGCAGCAACGTCTTGCGGCGGCGTGGCCGTCCGTGGGCGCTGCAGACCATCGGCCGCGACGTTACCGAGCAGAAGGAAGCGGCGGCGTTCCAGGCGAGCCTGCTGCAAACGTCGCAAGCCCTGCTGACGGCGCAGAGCGTGGATGAGATTGGACGGGTCATTTGCGAAGAGGCCAGCCGCGTGTTGCACGTCGACGGTGCCTACCTTTGGTTGCGGCGTGGCGAGGAAATCATCGGCTGTGCCGCCGCCGGACCGAACGCCGACACGTTCGTCGGATTGCGCCGGTCGTTGACGGAGTCGGTGGTCGGCAAAATGTGCCACGCCGACGACGTTGACGTCTTGGTGGTGAACGACTTCGGGCACTCGCTCTATGCCGCGGAGCCGGAGCGCAGCGCGGGCGTGCAAGCGCTGCTTGCGGTGCCGTTGCGCCGCAGCGGCCCGCCGGTCGGTGTCTTGATCTTCACCGACAGCCACAACCCGCGGCGGTTCACCCGCGTCTTGCACGAGCGCGCCATGATTTTCGGTGCGCAGACGACAGTGGCGATCGAGTCGGCTCTGGCGCGCGAGCGCGAAGAGGAAGAGGGCTCCATTTCTGCGGCGTTGCTGCGGGTGGCGCGCGATATCCGCGAATCCCTGGAAGCCACCGCGGTGCTGCCGCAGATCGCCCGCAGTGCCCGCGAGGTGTTACCGTGCGATTGGACGGCGGTGGCGTTGTGGGATGCGGTGGCGGGAGCGTTTCGCGTCACCATGACCGAGGGATGGCCGGCGGAGGCGGCGGAGGAGCTGCAGCTGCTCGCCCTGGCTCCGGGGAGCCTGCCGCTGGTCAATGTCCTGCTGGCGCAGCAGACGGTCGAGATGGCCGAGCCGCGCGGGCGCCTCGAGCTGTTTCGACGCTGGCAGATTTCTTCATTCATGGCGGTGCCGATGTCGCGCAGCGGACGAGTCGTCGGGGCCCTGGTCGTTGGCTTCCGCGAGCGCCGTGGGCCGTTCTCGCGGCGCGAGCGCCGGCTGGCCGAAGGGGTGGCCTCGCAGGCCGCTGTCACGTTGGAGAACGCGCGGCTCGTGGAAGACCTGCGGCGCGCCAACCGTCTGAAATCGGAGTTTCTGGGCGCGATGTCGCACGAGCTGCGAACGCCGTTGAGCGCCATTCTCGGCTATGCGGAGCTGCTGCACGAAGGCTTGATGGGCCCGCTGGTTGCCGAGCAGCGTGATGCGCTCGAACGCGTCCTGGTGAACGGCCGTGGGCTGCTCGAGCTGATCAACATGACCCTCGACGTCAACCGCCTGGAAGCCGGCCGCGCCGCGGTCGAGCCCGAGGAGTGCTCGTTGGCGGACGTGCTTACCGAGCTCCACAGCGAGTTCGATGCCCGTGCCGTTGCCGACGGCGTTGCATTGGTGTGGCCGGCGTCGCCTACCGTGGCGCTCTTTACGGATCGAGCCAAGCTGAAGGTGATCGTGCGCAATCTTGTCGACAATGCGCTCAAGTTCACGCCACAGGGCTCCGTGACCGTGCGCGTCACCACCACGGGGCGTGGGCGCCTTCGCTTGTCGGTGCAGGATACCGGCATCGGGATCTCGGAAGACGAGCGCGCCACCGTCTTCGAAATGTTTCGTCAACTCGGTGCGGCGCGGCGCGCTGCACGCGGCGGTGTCGGCTTGGGTCTGCACTTGGTACGCCGCTATACTGAGCTCCTCGGCGGTGAGGTGACGGTCGAGAGTACCCCAGGAATGGGGTCGACATTCACAATCGACATTCCAACCCGACTGGGGTGACACCAGCGTTCCGTGCGGGTGCGTGCTTACCCGGAGGAATCCGGCGAGGTGTTGTGCGGTGTGGTTGGGGAGGCGTAACTACTTCGACGCGGCGCTACGCCGTCCGGTTGCGCAGACACGCCGAACCGCGAGGGCGAGATGCTCGGTGCGCAACCAGAAATCGTCTGGCCTGGGACAGGTTTCCAGGAGTGCGTCGGCAATGGCCTCGTCGCTGTATGAGTCCACCTGGAATCGATGCATGGTCAGCAGCCAGCGGATGGTCGGCATCGTATGCAGAACGGCAGGCTTGCGGTGCTGAGTGTAGGCGTCGATTGGTGCGGGGCTAGCAGCCACGCTGCCGGTGGCGCTTTGGCTGTGGCGCAATTTGGCTGGTACGCGTTCTGTTGCTCCCATTGACGAATGCTCGCGTCGAACGTTCTTCATGGGGACACCTTGTGTGGTCGGGTGAATTCGGTGAACTCGCGCAGCAACCGCGCGGCTCGGCTGCACGACGCCGCTGTCAGCATCGTGTCGAACTGCCAGCGCCGCAAGATCGCCAGGACCTCGTTGCGCATCCCGACGTCGCTGCCGCAACGGAGCACGCGCTCGATCTCGTCGAGATAGTGACTCACATCGATCTTCTCTGGTGGATCTTGGATGTCGTCAGCCGCCGAATCGCGGCTCTCGTCGTTTGTATCGATGAATCCGAGCATGACCTACCCTCCGAAACTCCCCCGGTGAGTGGCGCTTGTCGAGACTCACTGCCCGACATATACGCCCATGCGCCTTGCTGTGCAATCCAGGTTTGAGGGG
>CAZTDK010000087.1:0-13200 GCA_964611965.1 uncultured Binatia bacterium (SeqCode)
GGTCTCACGCACTTTCCGTTCCGGACCGACCACGCCGTTCCCCGAACGGATACCGTTGGCGTGGAGGAAGTAGCTCCAGAAGTTGTTGAGGACGATGAAGAGCGTCCACGCGACTGGACGGCCGCCAACCAAGGCCATCGGGAAGGTCCGAATGAGCGTCTCGATCACGCCGTCGAAGAAGTGCGTCCGATACGTCGTCATCGGATTCAGATTCTCCTGCGAATGATGAATGACGTGGAAGTACCAGAACCACTTCACCGAGTGACGCAGACGATGCGACACGTAGAAGGCGAGATCGCCGATGAGGAAGGCGCCAATCATCTGCACCGCGAGTGGCTGGCCGTCGAGAAGACCGGCATCCAGAAACGGGAAGGTCCGGTGGTAGAAGGTCGTGATCACACCGACCCACGCAGCCGTGACGGGCAGCAGCAGAAACTTCCCGACGGGATAGAGCAGATCCAGCCGCAGTGACGCCTGTCGCGCCTGGTTGCCGCGAACCGCGGGCCGCCAGCGCTCCAGCAGAACGCACGGCGCGACGCCGAGCAACCAGACCCGGTAATTGAAGACGTAGTCGCGAGCGACGGTCCACACCGGACCGAGGCCGTGGCCAAAGAGGAAGTCCTTCAGCCCCTCCTTGCCAAAAGGCAGCAGGCTGAAGATCAACGCAAAGAGCTCGTCAACCCACTTCTCCATTTGGTGCGCGGTGGTGGCGGCCCGACACATATCCGATGACGATCCGCTGGCCAAGTGAGCGGCCAGGGCGGGTGGGCCTGGGGGTCTTGAGACGGCTGGCGGGCTTGGCGCTCGTCGCACGAGACATCGAAAGCCCGCGCCCGACAACCATCGCGGAGCGCGTTTGACAGGGGCAACCTTCGGCGCCGACTCACACTCACCCGTTGGGTTTCCTCACTCCCTTCTCGCTCCTATCATTTCTCGGCTTAGCGCCGGATCAGCCGGATCAGGGGCGATCGTGGACGTTGACCGTTGTTTGTGGTTGACCGTTGTTTGTGATAGACGACTGGACCGCTAGTAGGAGGGATGATGAACGCCAAACGCTGTCTGCTCGTGCTGCTGGGATTTGCCGTGTGTCTGCTGATGTTCGGACCTCGACCCGCGCTCGCTGATTGCTGCACCTGCACCGCGCCGTTTGGCAATGGCAGTTTCTGTGCACCGGATCCATCGAATGGTGTCCAATGCGGTCAGAGTTATAACGGCGGCGTACCCGACTGCACGGTGAACGCAGTCATCGTGGGTGGCACCTGCAGCGGAGGCAACGATGCGGGTGGAACGGGGCTCAACGGTACCTGCGTCGCGCCACCAACCCCGACGCCTACCAGCACGCCAACGCCCACCAGCACGCCCACTCCGACATTCATCCCACTGGGCGACCCGTGCACGACATCGGAAATGTGCGCCAGCGGGGGAGTGTGCAGAAGCGGGAAGTGTGAAGTCCCTGCACCTGCGGCGTCTGGGTCGGGACTGGTCGTATTGGGAGTCCTGCTAGCCGCTGGTGGCGTCTATATCACGCGACGGCGAGCCACGCGCTGAGGCCTACCGACCCAAAACAGACTCAGTAGAACCGAATCCAGCCATTCGGGGTAGTCGCTAGTGTAGTGATTCATCCTGTTGGGGCATTATGAAATTGCAAGCATTGCTGGATTTTTCCGGAAACTCCGCGTGTGGCGCGCAAAGATAATGCCCCGTATTGGTGAATCACACCACTAGCCCAGGCAGTTTGTGGCGAATGCTCGGGCTGGGCTCTTCCATCGCCAGTACCTGCGGAAGCCGCGGCGTGCCAGGCGATGACCGTCTCGGGCTTCACCACGAGCAACGCCTCACCAGGCTGGGCAGCGCTCCGCGGTACACGCGCCCGAGCCGGTGCTGCTTGAAGTCACGCAAGAGCCCTGGCCAGAGATCTTCCGCCTCGCTGACCACGACGGCGTCGGCGAAAGCCAGCGCCTCGATACCTAACGTCCGGATCTGTGCGGAGGGTGCCGAGTGATCGGTGTCCCTACCGCGACCCGCACCTTCCGCGGGCATTGCGACTGTGGGCCAGTCAGCGTGGCTCGCGATCGAGGGTATCTGTGGCGTCTGCGGCGATCGCCGTGCCGACCAAAATGATGTAGGAACGACATCCCAAAGGAGGCGACATGGCGAAAAAGGCGGACCCCCTGAACAAGAAAAGTTACGGCGCGGTTTCGGCGATGCTCACTGTCTCTGACATGAAGGCCGCGGCGAGTTTCTACCAAAAGGCTTTCGGATTCGAAAAGCGCGGAATCATGAACGGACCCGATGGCAAGCCGATCCATGCCGAGCTCACGCTACGTGGCACGACCCTGATGCTCGGGCCGGAGATGCCCGAGCGCGGCGCGCGGAGCGCCAAAATTGTGGGAGCTTCTCCAGCGACGTTGTATCTCTTGACGGAGAACGTCGACAAAGTTGTCGCCAAGGCGATCAAACTCGGCGCGACGTCGCAGATGGCGGTGACGGACATGTTCTGGGGCGATCGGGTCGGCAGCGTTCTCGACCCAGACGGCAATCACTGGATGATCGCCACGCACGTGTCCGAGCCGACGCCGAAGGAGATGGCGAAGAAAATGAAGGAGATGATGCAAGGTCAGCCGCAAGGTTGAGCGCACTCCTCGTTCCGACCTCGTGGCCAGACAGCACCGGGGAGCGCGGCATGAAGATCTCCATACTGGATGACTATCACGACACGCTTCGTGCCCTCGAATGCTTCAAAAAGCTGGCGGACCACGAGGTCACGATCTGGAACGACCACGTCCAGGATGTCGCCGCGCTGGCCGGGCGCCTTCGGGATACCGAAATACTGGTCCTGATCCGGGAGCGGACACAGATCCGCCGCTCCTTGATTGAGCGTCTGCCGAATCTGCGGCTGATCAGTCAGCGCAGCGTCTATCCACACATCGACATCGATGCGTGCACGCGGGCCGGGGTGATTGTGTCTTCGAACCAGCACGCTGGCACGCCGTCCTATGCGGCCGCCGAATTGACCTGGGCGCTGGTGTTGGCGGCGATCCGCCAGATTCCCCAGCAGATGGCCGCGCTCAAGGCGGGAAAGTGGCAGATCGGTGTCGGCAGCACGCTGCGCGACCGCACGCTGGGCATTTACGGCTATGGCCGGATCGGTCGCGTCGTTGCGGGCTACGGCCGCGCCTTTGGCATGAGGGTGCTGGTGTGGGCGCGCGAGGACGCTATGGCCCAGGCTCGGGCCGACGGGTACGCCACGGCGCCCAGCAAGGCCGACTTCTTCGAGACATGCGATGTTGTTTCCCTGCACCTGCGACTGGTCGAGGCAACGCGGGGCATCGTGACGTCAGCCGATCTGGCGCGCATGAAGCCCAGCGCACTCCTGGTCAACACCAGCCGGGCGCCGCTGATCGAGCCGGATGCGTTGGTGAACGCCCTGCGTGCCGGGCGACCCGGCATGGCGGCCGTGGACGTCTACGAAACGGAACCGCTGCCCGATAGAATCCATCCGCTGCTGATGATGGACAATGTCGTGTGCACACCGCACATCGGCTACGTCTCGCGCGACGAATACGAAATCCAGTTCGCGGACATCTTCGACCAGATCACGGCGTACGTTGCGGGTGCGCCAATTAATGTGGTGAACCCAGCGGCGGTGGCTATTGCACGCGGGCGCGGCTGAGGCCCTTGCGCTCTGGCACTCCAAGCAGGGCCGGTTCGCAGTCGATCTCGTAGCGCGGTTCATCGGGGAACGAACCCGACGGTCATCGTAGCAATGTCACGTGCTTGCGCGCGTCGGGTGCCACTGGGGTGCCGTTTTGTCCGCAACCCCTTTCCGGTTGGAACGCCGGTCGCGGGGGCCGTCCGTCAGTGCGACACCCACTGCTGGCTCGGCGAGCCGTTGCAGGGGGCGATGATGAGCGGGGCGCCCTGAGCAGGATAGCCACCCGCGATGTCGAGGCACTTGCCGCCGATACCGACGACGGCGCCGTTCCGGGCGGACCAGCGCTGGCTCGGCGACCCGCTGCACGGCGTGTAGATGACCCGGGCGCCGTCCGTCGGCGCGCTGCCTTGCACGTCGAGGCAGAAGCCGCCGACGCCGGTGACCTGCCCGCTGTCGTCGAACACCCACTGCTGGTTTCGCCACGGATCGCAGACCTTCATGATCACCGGGGCGCCCGGCTCGGGGGAGCCATGGTTGATCACGTTCATGCACATGTTGGTCTCGCCGCTCGTGAGCTGGATGGGGCTCGTGCACCCGGCCGCAGCGAGGACCACGGCAAGCAGCGCGGCTCGGACGCAGAGAATCCTGTTCATGTGGATAGCCCGCACAAAGCACCAAGTTGACGTAAAGCCTCAGTATCAGACATTCCCAACACTCCCGACGTCACGCTGGAAATCCCAGACGGACCGTGTATACGGGCAACGTCGTGACCCGGCCGGCCATGCGCCCGGCAGACGGTGTCGCACCATGCGGCGTTGTTGTGTACTGCCTGCTGCGTTCGCTCGTGCATCATCCGCGCCTGCTCATTGGGTTCCATGCTGGATGTATCTCCAGTGCCCCTTGCCTTTCAAACCCACGAGGCCGTGGTCCACGGGCACAACGCCCACTCCGGTTGCTGATGCCCTGGCGGCCATGCACAATGCGCCCAATTACAGCGAAGGGAGAAGGTCCATGCCTGGTAAGCAAGTGAAGTACTATTTTGCATTCCCGTCGCCGTTCGCGGCGCTCGCCGATTCACGCATCGATGACCTGATCGCGCAGGCTGGCGCGGAGCTGGTTCCCATTCCCATCGTCCCGCCACCGGCCGACCCGCCCACCGGCATCGCCGCGCAGATCGCCGAGGCCAAGCTGAGCTATTTGCTGGAGGATGCCGAGCGCTGGGCGCACCAGCTCGGTGTACCGTGGCATGCGCCCGCGCAGGTGGCCGTCGACAGCACAGACGCGGCTGCTGGCTACTACTTCGCACGCGACAAGGGCAAGGAGCGTAGCTACCGCAACGCTGTCTTCCGCGCCCGCTGGGGCGAGGGACGCAACATCGGTGATCGCCAGGTGCTCGCCGACTGCGCCGCGAACGCAGGGCTGTCGCGGGCCGAGTTTCTGGAGGCACTCAGCAGCAAGCGCTACCATGACGAAGTGCCGAAGGCGCTGATGCTCTGCATGCAAGACAAGATCTTCGGCGTGCCCATCTTCGTTGTCGACGGCAAACGCTACTGGGGCAACGACCGCCTCGACGTCCTAGCGGACGCGATCAAGCAGAGCTGAGCGGACAACTGCAACACGAGGAGCGCTAAGGTCGCGCTACGCTGCTCGCGCCCCCTTCGATGTTGCCAGGTTAGTGGCCATTCAGTGTCCGCGGGATGTGCCGTTCGATGGTGGCCATTTCGCGCTGCACCTGGCTGTACGCAACGAGCGTGAAGGGTTCGGTCCGGCGCACGAAGGCGGCGAGTAACGTGGCCGTTTGTTCCTGCTGGGTGACGTGCTGTGCCAGCGCGACGCGCTTGGACGCCAGCTCCTGATCCGTCATGGTGAGGAAGCGTTCAGGGCCTTCCTGCTGCAGCTGCGCAGGGAGCTCGAGCGGTTCCTGGTCGGCTTGGGCTTGGGGGACGATGGTTTGCCACCCCGTCGGCCAGTTGGGCCAGTGGATGAGATAGGCGAGCAGGCGTGGGGCAACGACGCCCGCTTTGCCACTGTCTCCCAGCCAATCCGTGAGGGCGAGCATCGTAAAGAGCCCGGTCGCGTGATGGTCAGGATGGACGTCGTGCAGATCGGGAAACGCGATGAGCGTCGGCTGAAATTCACGCAGGATGGTGTCCAGCTCTCGGCGCAGGTCATCGCCGTCGTAAGGACAGTCGGGCTCCACAGCATCGGTGTAAGGCGGGTCGGAGGCGTGGGTGGTCGCCGAACGCTCGCGCCGGCTCCGCCACCAATGGGCGCGCAGCAGTGCGTCGAGTCCACCATCCGGAAAGCCAAGGAATTGGAGTCGCACGCTGTCGGGAGCCAGCTGCCGCACGGCGGCACGTGCTTCGCGGAGGCGACGTTCACCGTAGCGAATATACTCGGCGGGTCGCGGTCGCGGTTTGCCGGTTTCGTGCACCACCGCCTCGACGTACCCATCGCCTGCGGTGATCAATACGATGCGCGCGGTTCCGCCCTGAGCATGGACGCGTTGCACGAGGCCGCCCGCACCGAGCGTTTCATCATCCGGATGCGGGGCGACAACCAGCAAGCGCTCACCCTTTCCAACGCCAAGAGCGGACTGGTCGGTTTGGGCTGCCCACGCCCGCGGTGCCAAGGCTATCGCGATGGCCGAGCAAGCGAGCGACCACCTCACGGTATTTCTCATCACACCGCACGCTAGCGTCCGTGTTGGGGGCGCTCAACGCCGCACTCACGCTGGGCTAGTCGCGGCGAGACCGGACGGGGAGTCAGGGTCATCGGGTTACCAACCCGATGACTCCGCCCGTTCCCGCGGCGCTGACAGCGACGACACAGCGCTGCGGCAAAAGCCTGTTCGGGATATGCAATTGAGTAAACGGGTGAGTAAACGGGGCAAACGAGTAACCAAACCCATCCTCCGAAGCTGCCAAGCTGGTACCAAACCGTGACGGAGCGGTCGCTCGTGTTCGGAGGATTACGCCGCCTGGCCTCGCTGGTACAGGAGAAGTTGTCGGACGTCATTGCACACATGCGTACATTCGAATATTCTGAGCTACGGCATGGGAAGCGATGCGAGCGGGCAGGAAGCTCTACGGCGGTTCAAGGCTGAATTGTTCCAGGCTCTTGCAAATCCGACCAGAATCCACATTGTCGAGTGCTTGAGAGATGGCGAGCAGTCGGTGGGCGCCATCATGGAACGTATCGGCGTCGAGCCGGCGAATGTGTCGCAGCACCTCGCGGTCCTGCGTTCCAAGCAGCTGGTTGTCAATCGGAAGGACGGGAACCAGGTCTTCTATTCCCTGCGCGATCCCTTACTGATCGAGGTGCTCGACACCATGCGGCGCTACTTTCAGTCCCACCTCGAAGAGGCGCTGGCGATGCTCAAGGACGTGTAGGACCTCGTCCGATGCCGCGACCTACCAAGCGAGAACCGTTCGTCCCGAAACTAATTCTGTGTCTGCCACACTACACCGCGCGTACCTTCGCGGCGGATCTAGTTGCCGGGATCACCGTTGGGTTGGTGGCGTTACCGTTGGCGATGGCCTTCGCGATTTCATCTGGCGTCGCCCCTCAAGCGGGCATTTATTGCGCCGTGGTGGCGGGGTTTCTGATCTCCGCACTCGGGGGATCGACGACGCAGATTGGTGGCCCCACCGGCGCGTTCGTCGTCGTGGTTGCTGGAATCGTAGCCAAGTACGGGCTCGATGGACTGTTCATGTGCACGATGATGGCGGGCGTGATCTTGATGGCGCTTGGTCTGACCGGCCTGGGCACCGCCGTAAAATTCATCCCTCGCCCGGTCGTTATCGGCTTCACCAACGGCATCGCGGTGCTCATTGCCAGCACGCAACTAAAAGACTTCTTTGGTTTACAGATCGAGAAAGTCCCTGGGGAGTTCATTGGGCGCCTAAAGGTGATTGGCGAGCAGTGGCACACCCTTTCGTGGGAGACGACAGTTGCCTCTTGTGCCGCACTCGCCGCGCTTGTTGTCCTGATGCGTTTTGCGAAGCGCGTCCCCGGCTCGATCGTTGTCTTATTCGTGGGGACGGCATTGGCGTGGGCTTGCGGGTTCCCTCTGGAGACAATCCGGGACCGCTTCGGGGGAATTCCGAGCGGGTTGCCGGCGTTTGCAATGCCTCGGTTCCGTCCCGATTTGATTCTTCCGCTTCTTTCGCCGACGCTGACCGTTGCGATTCTCGGCGCAATCGAGTCACTGCTTTCGGCGGTGGTTGCGGACCGCATGTCCGGGGACAAGCACAATCCGAACGTCGAACTCTTCGCTCAAGGCATCGCCAATATCGCGTCGCCGCTCGTGGGTGGGTTACCCGCAACCGGAGCCATCGCCCGGACGGCAACGAACATCCGCGCCGGCGCACAAACATCGGTAGCGGGCATCATCCATGCCCTGACGCTGCTCGTGGTGCTCATGGTCGCGGCTCCGCTCGCTGGCCACATCCCACTGTGCATCCTGGCGTCTATCCTGCTCGTGGTCGCCTACAACATGGGCGAGTGGGGCGAGATTCCAGAAATTCTCAAGCTCAGCAAGGCTGACATAACGGTGTGGTTCATTACCTTCGCTCTCACCGTGTTGGCTGATCTGACTGTGGCGGTCGAAGCCGGGATGATCTTTGCGGCCCTCCTGTACATCCAGAAAGTGACCGGCACGACAACGGTCTCAAGGGTGACCCCCTCATACGTCCAAGCTGGATTCGTCCATAGCCTGCAAACCAACGAGATTCCGGACGGAGTTGTGGTCTACCGCATCCACGGGCCGTTTCTGTTTGGGGCGGCCGACAAGCTTGCGACCATCGACGCGGATCTCAACGACCTTCCGAGAGTTGTAGTGCTGCGCTTGCGGAACATGACGGCGATTGATGCCACGGGGCTCCACGCCCTAGAGACTCTTGCGGCGAAGCTGCACAAATCCGGTCGCCACCTTGTACTTTGCGGTATGCGTACCCAACCCGCGAAGCTCATGGACCAAGCTGATTTCCACCGGCACATCGGGGAGGAGAACATCCAGCCGCACCTCGAAGCGGGGCTACGCCGAGCGCGTGAAATACTGGCATTGCCGGCGGGTGCGGAGAAACCGTCCGGCCGCAGCGCCGCGTGACTTGCCCGGCGCGCCGGGGCGTTGGTTCGAATCCAAGACGGCTCAGCTTGCTCCATCAGATTCGAGACCCCTCCGTGTATTCCGACCGTTTCGCGGTGTGTCGCTAGTCCGCAGCTACTCCATCCTGCGGCCTTGCTCTTGACCCATCACTCATGCCAAATGAAGCCCATTGCTCAGGTTCGACAACCACGCTCGAAGGTCGGACGTCGAAGCCCACCTGGAATGTGCGACGCGCATGCCCGTACCTCGCGACGCCAACCGCCAACAGGGCTGAAAGGCGGGCGCTCGCTCCAGATCAGCTGCAACACCGGTCAAGGGGGAACAACCATGTCAAACAAGATCCCGCTCATGCTCACTTCCGGCTGCCTCTCGCTTCTCATTGCTTGTCTGGTTGGCTGTGGCGAGGACACGGCTCCAGGGGGTGCTGGCGCTCCAAACTACACCCCGACGACGACTGGTGCTGCACAATACACCCCGACAGCGACTGGCGCTGCAAGCAATACCACGACGGCAACACCGACCTCGACGACCGACGTCGGCATTTCTGGAGCCTCTTTCACTCTCAATGGCACACCGTGGATACCGAAGGCCTTCAACATCTCGGGCTTTGTTTCCACCCCGGCCTATCTGCAATCACAGACCCGTTCGCCAGCCAAGTACAACGGCTGGGTCGCGGACACGAACTGCGGTCCAGCGCTGTTCGCCGCCATCAAGGGGTGGGGCGCGGATACGGTGCGCTTCCTTGTAAGCCAGTACTTTCTCAATCTCAGCCTAAATCCGCCGCCGTCTCCGCCGCCGGCGTATTATGATCCTCAGTACTTCGCGAATGCCTGTTCGATCATCCACCAGGCTCGAGAAGCCGGCCTGGTCGTTGAAATAGCGATGCAAGACGAACCGGAGAGCGGGGGCCCCATGTTCCATGGTCTGCCGACCTCCGAAACCCTGGACAATTGGCTCGCGTTGGACCGGGAGTTTGGCACTGACCGGGGTGTGATGTACGAGCTCTACAATGAGCCTCAACAAGAACCTCCTGGAACTCACACTCCGGGAACTCCTACTCCGGCACCGACCTGCTCCGCGGGGCTCACATCGCCGCCGGTTCCCTCTCAGGCGGATTGGGCGCTTTGGCTCAACGGCGGGCCAGCGTATTACCCGCCCAAGTACACAGAATCATTCACGGCCATAGGCATGCAGCCAATCATCACAGCGCTACGAATGAACGGGGCGACGAATACCTTTGTGCTCGATGGTCTCGCGCTTGCAACAACGCTCAATGGCATTCCGACCGTAAGCGATCCAACCCTCAACCGCATAGGCTACGGCATCCATCAATATCTCCAAGGAGGGACAGTCGGCCCATGCGATTGGGAATTGAACTTTGGCAATCAGAGCGAAAGCCTGCCGATCTTTGTCGACGAATGGTTTGCTTGTGAGAACACTAAACCTGGGCTCGCGGGGTTGGATAGCTATCAGCCCGCCGTGGATTTTCTGAATTATCTTCGAGAGAAGGGAATTGGCATTGGCGGGTGGGCCATAGACACTCCCGGCTACATGGTAAACGATATACCGGCAAACCCAAACACCAATCCGTCAGCCTGCAACATGGGGTGGCAACATCCTTCCTACTACGCAGGGTTTCCGTCTGCACCAATTGGCGACGCCGGGATGCTCATCATCAATGATTTCCTTGCAGGCTACGGCCGCCCGTTGACGCTTACGGACGGGATGACACTCTATAACCAGCCCCCCCCAGATTATCCGGCAATCGATTGCTCAACCTGAACTTGTGTCCCAACCGCGTTGGCTACGCGACCGGCGTCGGCGTCGTCCATGAACATATCGACGGGGTGCGGGCAAACAAGCTGTCGCGGCGGGTACCGAAAGTGGACACCTGAAAGCCCATTCGGACAAACTGGCACCCCAGTGGCACCCGACGCGTGTAAGTGCGCGACAACAAAGCGATGACCGTCGGGTTCCGTGCCCGACGCCCCACCCAGCACTCAATTTCGCCGCGGATCGATGCGCCTGGCTAACTAAGTCTAAGCTAGCAGCCTGTCGGACTTGGCAGTGCCTAGCGACCAAATCCTGTCCTGAGGCTCCCCGAAGGGGGGAGCGGTCCATAGAAGAGACGCCGGCCGCAGGCCCTCAGTGTCCGAGATCGAGCGGCTTCTTCTGCCACTCACCGTCGTTGACCCAGCGGATGTAGCGCATGAGCGCTTGCAGCTGTTGCTCGGTGATGAAGTCCTTGAACGCCGGCATGGAGAGGCGCTGCCAATTGATGAAATGCTTGGCGATCGGATGATCGCGCAGCCGCGGGATCTGGCCGTCGAGAATCCAGCCGCGCAACTCGTCGTCGTTGCGCACCAGATCGCGGTAGTCGGCGCCCCACCAGCCGGGAATGTAGCCTTTCAACGAGCCGGGATTCTGACTGCCCCCGGCACCCATCGGCCCGTGACAGTGATAGCAGCCAAGACGAAAAGCAAGATCCTGGCCTTGCGCCGCCAGCGCATCTGTCGGCACGACCAGGCCGGAAACGGCACGGATGTAGACGACCAGATCTTCGACGTTGCCCGCACTGAGATAGCCGCGGTAGGCGGGCATCGCCAAGATCTGGGCTTCCGTCTGCTGCTTGAAGCGCGGGTTGTTGCGTTTACGGGCAGGCGCTCCATCGAGGATGTACTGGCGCAGCTCGTCTTCGCTCTTGGCCCACATCATCGGCGTGCCGCCGCTGAAGCCGGGCACCTCGCCATCCTCGCTGCCAGGATTCTTGACCCCGCCGATCCCGTCAGGACCATGGCAATTGAAGCACCCGGCGCGCGTGGCCACTCGATAGCCGCGCTCCGCAGGTGTGTCCTCGACGCGCAGGGCCAGATCCCGCAGCGTCGGATAGAAATGCACAGCCGCGATCACGACGAACAGGATGAACCACAATCGCCGGCGCCACGCTGCCACAGTCGGAACCTTGCTGGAATCTCAAACGTGGCACGTGGCGGGTGGCACGTCGCTCGTTGTTCCGACTACTTGCCACCTGCCACGTGGCACGTGCGCGAGGCGCGCCCACATAGTGATCGCGTCGGGACGCGCCTCGCGACTAGAGGTCGGGGAGCACGGTCGCATCCCACGTATTATCGGCGCGTTGGGCATTGAGTCGGTGCAATGTAACTGCCTTGGTATCCCCGGACAACCAGTCTCGTGATGGATCAATGGCTTCGCCTTCCGTGGTCGCATCGACGACCCAGCGGCTGTCCCGCTCGTTCACGGAAACGCTCGCGGCGCACAAGAAGTTCCCGTGGGTGGCGCATTGGTGGACCGAGCATCTGCTCGGCTTATCGCTCGGTTCGAGTCCGCTCACCCTGAGGCTCTCGAAGGGTGAGCGCGCGCTGGGCAGGATGTTTCGGTCATGCCGAGGATGAGCGTCGCTGCGCAAGCAAGCGAAGTCGCTCCCAATCGCGAGCGATAAGCGCCGCCTTCTTCTGGCGACTCCAGCCCTTGATCTGTCGTTCGGCGGGTTCGTACCCTGCGCGTGGCACTCTGCCAAGATCGCGCTCACCCTTCGAGAGCCTCAGGGTGAGCGGGTGCGGCGGCACCCGTTGCTGGTACCCTCGATCCGATCGAGGCCCTCCAACCTCACACACGCCGATTCAAGCTGGACGGGGAGCCCCAATCGGAGTACGACCGCGCTGCAGGCAAGGGGGAGAGACTGCGGAGCCGGCGTGGCATTGGCAGTGCCGGGACGCGTCAATATGCGCCGACGGCTTTCAAAACTCGGGGTTGCACTCGCAGCACCCTTTATTGCCATCGTCGTTCTTGCAACGGGCCACCTCCTACTCGCGACAGGCGGGTCGGACCACCGGATAATCGAGGCGAGCCTATATTCTGCAGCATATCCATGGCGTGTCCTTCTTTTGCCACTTCTCTGGGTGGCCTTGGCCGGCATTTTAAGCCCAACCTCCAATCTTTTCTCATTCTTGCTTGTTATGTGCACGCTCTTCAACGCTGGTTTCGTCTACACAGCAGGAGGATATGCGGCGACACGCGCGCGCTCAACGGTTGGCCTTTGCCTTGCCGTGATCTACGCGGTGTTGTGTTTGTGTGGATGGCTGTACGTGCTGTCAGTTGTCCGAACCGCGAACCTATCCGGTGCCCTTCTTGTAGTGTTGGCCGAACCGTGGAGTACGGCTTTAGTGGGTGGTCTCACCAGCGTCCCGGCAGCTGTCGCTGAAGCCTCGATCATTGCTGGCATGCTTTTCAATGTCGGCTTGCTCTACTGTGTTGGGACAATGATTGGTTCATGGAGCAGCACACTGTGGCAGGCAGCGGTGGGCGGCCGATCGCGCATCTAGTGCAGCGATGGGACCGAAGTCCTCGCGAATCGCCTCGATGCACAAGGATTGATTCCGCCGCTCTCGATCTCACACAATCAACGTAAACGTGG
>CAZTDK010000088.1:0-13162 GCA_964611965.1 uncultured Binatia bacterium (SeqCode)
GCCTATCGGGATTCCTTCGGCAACTGGTGCAGCCGCATCGTCGCACCCGCGGGACATCTGCGGCTGCGCAGCGATGGTGTCGTATCCGACACCGGCGATCCCGATCCGGTACTGCCGTGGCTGGAGCAGCGGCCCGTGGAGGCGCTGCCTGAGGAAGCCTTGCTCTTTCTGCTGGGGAGCCGCTATTGCGAGACCGATCTGTTGTCGGAAACTGCGTGGCGCATGTTCGGCACGGGACCGACCGGCTGGAAGCGCGTCCAGGCCATCTGCGATTTCGTGCATCAGCACATCCAGTTCGGCTACGGCCTTTCGAGCCCGGCGAAGACTGCTTTCCAAGTGTTTCAAGATCGCAAGGGCGTGTGTCGCGACTTTGCCCATCTCGCCGTCGCGCTTTGCCGCTGCATGAATATCCCGGCGCGCTATTGCACTGGCTATCTTGGCGATATCGGCATGCCTCCGCCCTACGCGCCCATGGACTTTGCGGCCTGGTTCGAGGCCTATCTCAGCGACGGCTGGTATACCTTCGATCCGCGCAACAATACGCCACGCATCGGGCGGATCCTGATCGCCCGAGGCAGAGACGCGGCGGATGTGGCACTGACCACCAGCTTCGGCCCATCGACGCTGGAGAGCTTCAAGGTGTGGACGGATGAGATCAAGGCGAGCTGAGCTGCGCCGTCCGCGCCAGCGACGTCGAAAGCCCGCGTCCGGCGTACTTTCTATGGCCTGCTCCCCCGTTCGGGGAGCCTCAGGACAGGATTGGTCGCTCGGGGCTGCCAAGCCCGACAAGCCGCGAGCTGGGAAGGTCACGGCATGACGTACTGTGTCGGCATCTTGCTCCAGGATGGCATCGTCATGGCGTCGGACTCGCGCACCAACGCCGGCGTGGACAACTTCGCCAAGTTCTGCAAGATGACCGTGTTCGAGCGCCCCGGCGAGCGCGTGCTCATCTTGCTGAGTTCCGGCAATCTGGCGGGGACGCAAGCGGTGATCAGTGTGCTGAAGCAGCGCAGCGAAGTCGCGGACGGACCGCCCAATCTGTGGACGGTGCGTACGATGTTCGATGTGGCAGGCCTGGTGTCGGATGCGATGCGCGACATCGAGCGGCGCGATGCGCCCTTCCTGGAGACCGCGCCCATCACCTTCAACGCCTCGTTCATCGTCGGTGGACAACTCAAAGGCGAGCCGCCGCGGCTGTTTCGCATCTACGCGGAGGGCAACTTCATCGAAGCGGGAGAGGATACGCCGTTTCTGCAAACGGGCGAAGCCAAATACGGCAAGCCGATCATCGATCGGGTCATCGTGCCCACCACCACGCTCCCGGACGCCATCAAGTGCGTCCTCGTGTCGTTCGATTCGACCATGCGCAGCAACTTGTCGGTGGGCATGCCCATCGATTTGGTCTGCTATGAGCGCGACACCCTGGAGATCCGCAAGCGCCGCCGCTTCGACCAGGGCGACGCGTTCTTCACGGCGCTGAGCGCTGACTGGAGCGAGGGTGTCCGCAAGGTGTTCCGGGAGCTGCCTGAGTTGAAATGGTAGAAAGCCCGTTCCCCGCGGCACGCCCATTACCTCGGGAAATCACGAACGCACGAAATCTCGAAAGCACGAAAAGGGAAACATCCGACTGCATGCCATCTCCCCTCGCCCGCGCGTCTTCGCAGCGCGGGAGAGGGCAGGGTGAGGGCGCATGGTGAACTTGAGGATGATGAGATACAGTCGGGTTTCCATTCCGCAAGGAGCACGCAGCGATGCCAGCCGCTCCCACCTTCGCCAAGCCCACCCTGATCGAGGACCTCTTCGGCCGCACCCTTGGCGCCCTGCTACGGCTGGGCGTCGGCCCCGCACACATGCGCGTCCTCGAAGTGCGCGGCCGCAAGAGTGGCGCCGTCTACACGCTGCCGATCGATCCACTGCACCACGACGGCAAGCTCTACCTGGTAGCGCCGCGTGGCCGGACGCAGTGGGTGCGCAACGTCGAAGCCAGCGGCGCCATCACCCTGCGGCGCGGTAGTACGATCGAGCACTACAGCGTGCGTGCACTGACGGATGACGAGAAGCCGCCGATTCTCAAGGCCTACCTCGACGGCTTTCGCCGTGAAGTGCAGCGCTTCTTTCCGGTCATTGCCGGCTCACCCCCCGACGCCTTCGCGCCGCTGGCAGCGCGCTATCCGGCGTTCGAGCTGGTGCGCCGCTGACGTAGCGCTGATTTGAAGAACTGCTGCACCACGAAGTACATGAACGGCACAAAGAAGAGGGCAGGGGCGGAGCTCCTATTGTCACATCAGTCGTCATGAAGCTGCGCTTCGCCCGAGAGGAATGAAAATCCCCAAGCCCTCAAACCCCCAGGCCCCCAGGCGCCCAGCCCCATTTCGACCAGGGTTAGTGCTTCTGCTTGAACGAGTCGCGCGTGCGCTCGAAGATGTCGGTCAGCTGCTTCGCCATCACGCCGCGGCCAATGCCCTTTTTCATCGACGATCCGAAGCCCGCGACTTGTTCGGTGGCGACGCGGCTGCGGTAGACGACCATCGTGCCCTCCGGGACGGGAATCAAGCCGGCGAACGATTGCGACGTGTTGTAGCCGTGGCTGACGTAGAACTGGCGATCCGCCACCACGTAGACTTCTCCGATCGGCAACGCCAAGCGGTGCCGGAGGGTGAAGTTCGGGCGGCCGTCGAGCTCGTAACGCAGCCAATAGAAGTGCTCTTCCAGTCCCGCTGGCTTGGCCTCCGGATATGACAGCAGCAGGCGTTGCATCGCCGGCGCGTGGATCTTGAGGAGCCGCGCCGCTTCGGAGGCGCGGCGCAACTCGTCGGACGGATCGCAAGGCCCGTGGCTGCGCTCGTATGGCGCCATCCCGGCGAACCCACGGTCCAGATAGGCTTGGTAGCGACGCAGCAGGAGCTGCTTGAGCTGGGCTTCAACCCGTGCCTTGGTATCACCACCGGACGCGAGGGCGTTGAACGTTTGGATCTCGTCCGCGGAGAGATTGAGCTTGTCTCCCGGGCTCGCGGTGACGTAGCGCTTCGCCTCCGCCGGCCCGCCCGGCTCGAGCACCAGGCTCGCGAAGTCGGCGGGCGTTCCCGCGCCGTCGATCGGCACCGACGCGGCGAGCTGTGGGTCCGCTTTCAGGTCCACCGCCTTGCGGAACACCTGCAGCACGTCGGCAACCGGCTGGTGGATCAGGAACGTCAGGCCGATGGCCATTTCGCGATCCGATGACTCGTGCGGATTGGAGTGGACCATCTCGCCGCGACGCAGGCGCGGCGCGGCGTCAGCCGGGAGGTTGAGGTCCACCAACATCTCCTCGACAGTGAAGGCGCGGGCCGCCACCGCGGTCCCCAGGATCACCGTCACCAGAATTCCGACGAACACTTGCTGTGTGCGCCGGCGCATCCGGGTTCGGCCTCTGCCCGCGGTGATGACCCCAGACGACGTGAGCTGTGCGTGGACGTGACTGCGATACATCTTGGCATGGCAAGAGTACGCCGTTGCCAGGCGTGAGCAAGGCCTCAATCGTGAGCGCTCGTTGCGGATGAAGGATCGTCGCGCCCGCGAACGCGGGAATGACGCACAAGCTTCTCCGCAGTTTGGTTCCGAACGGGCAGTCTGTTGTCTGTCGTCCGGAAGGTTTCGAGACAGTCGTCATGAAGTTGCGCTTCGCCCGAGAAGAATGAAAACCCCCAAGCCCTCAAGCTCCCAGGCCTTCAGTCCGATTTTCGAGACAGCCTCTTCCGCCCCGCTTGTGTCATGACGCACTGCGGCGTACACCAGACGCACACGGAGGTGGCGGTATGGTCGCTCCTGCAGGTGCAAGCTGGCTCGTGATGCCGGTCGGCTCGGCGGCGCAGTTTACGGGCGCCGACTTCAGCGACGAAGACATTCTCTACGCGCGTACCGCGGAGGACTTCGTGCGCGGTGAGGTGCTGCCGCTCCTGGATCGGCTCGAGTCGAAGGAAGAGGGCTTGATGCCGGCGCTCTTGAAGCGTGCCGGCGAGCTTGGATTGCTCATGATCGATGTGCCCGAAGCCTTCGGTGGGCTCGGCTTGCGCAAGGCGACATCGATGCTGGTGTCCGAACGCAGCGCGCTGTGCGCATCCTTCAGCGTGTCGTGGGGCGCGCACACCGGCATCGGCTCGCTGCCGCTCGTCTACTACGGCACGCGCGCACAGCAGGAACGGTACTTGCCCAAGCTTGCCAGCGGCGAGTGGCTTGCCGCCTATGCGCTCACCGAACCGCAAGCCGGCAGTGACGCGCTCGCGGCGCGCACCAAGGCAGTGCTCGATCCCGATGGCAAGACCTATCGCCTCACCGGCACCAAGCAGTTTATCACCAACGCCGGCTTCGCCGACCTGTTCACCGTGTTCGCGAAGATTGACGGGGAGAAGTTCACCGCCTTTATCGTCGAGCGCTCGACACCCGGGCTGAGCGTCGGGCCCGAGGAGCACAAGCTCGGGATCCGGGGCTCGTCGACGCGCCAGGTCATCCTCGACAACGCCCCGGTTCCTGCCGATCACATCCTCGGCGACATCGGCAAGGGCCACAAGATCGCCTTCAATATCCTCAACATTGGGCGCTTCAAGCTGGGCGCCGGGTCGGTGGGCGCGGCCAAGGATTGTCTGTCGATCGCGTTGGCCTACGCGCGCGACCGCCACCAGCACGGCCGCGCCATCGCCAGCTTCGGCATGATCCAGCGCAAGCTCGCGGACATGGCCACGCGTATCTACGTCGCCGACAGCATGAGCTATCGCACCGCCGGGCTCATGGACGCCGCGACGGCGGCGATCGACCACAGCGCGCCCGATGCCACCCGCCGGATCGTCGAGCAGGCCATCGAGGAATACACGATCGAGGCCTCGATCATGAAGGTCTTCGGCACCGAGACGCTCGACTTCGTCGCCGACGAATCCCTGCAGATCCTCGGGGGCTACGGTTTCACCGCCGACTACCCGGTCGAGCGCCACTACCGCGATGCGCGCATCAACCGCATCTTCGAGGGGACCAACGAAATCAACCGCCTCATCATCCCGGCGACGCTGGTGAAGAAGATCGGCCGCGGCGGGCTGCCCTATGTCGAGTTTCTCCAGCAGGTCGAGCGCGAGATCGCCGAGCCCGCGACCTTCCCGCCCACTGTCACCGGCCCGTTGGCGCGCGAGCTGCGGGCCACTGAGGTCGGCAAGCGCGTCATCGCCTACACGGCGAAGCTGCTGATCGAGCGCAGCCTCGACTCGCTCAAGGACAAACAGCAGCACCTGGAGATCCTGGCCAACATGATCATCGACCTCTATGCCATGGACAGCGTCGTTGGCCGCACGCTCTTGCTCCAGGGCTACGGCACCCCGGAGGATAACGCGCTACGCCTGGCGATGACCAACGTGTACGTCGCCTCGGCGAATGAGCGGGTCATCGACGGGGCGCGCCGCATCCTGGTCAACGAGTTCGAGGGTGAGGAGCTGCGCCGCCATCTGGCGCTCGAAGGCCTGGTGCCGCACATTCCCATCCGCACCATTGCCACCAAGACACGCATCAGCGAGGCCTTGGTCGCCCGCGGCCTCGGCCCCGTCTTCCTCCGCTAGACCTGCGGTCGGCGCCTTTTCTATGGCCCGCTCCCCCCTTCGGGGAGCCTCAGGACAGGATTGGTCGCTGTGCGGTGCCCTCGCGAGCGGTTGACCGGCGCGCGGGTCACTCCCTCTCCTTACCAAGGAGACGGCCGAGTGAGGTTGATGATGGCTTGCGCGCAGGGGTACATGATGAACAGCCTCTCTTGATCGGTGGCGAGCGGTAAGTTGTCGTCCGTGACGCTCGACTCCCACTTGCTGGCCCGGTAAAGTCGCCCCATGGATCTGGAGCTTCTCGAGCTGTACCTGTCTCCCTGGTCCGAGCGCATGCGCTGGGTGCTCGACCTCAAGGGTCTGCCGTATCGGCGCCGCAGCTATCAGCCGATTGTCGATGAAGCGGAGCTCCGCCAGAAGACGGGTATGACGACGGCGCCCGTGTTGTTCGCTGACGGCGAGGTGATCGGCGACTCCGACGTTTCGGTGGACTGGCTCGAGATACACCATCCTTCTCCTGCGCTTCTGCCGGCGGACGCGGCGCTGCGCGCGCAGGTGCGTGTCTTTGAGCTGGCCGCGACGGAGGCGCTGGCGCCGTGTGCGCGCCTGGCGTGGATCGGGCGCGTCAAGGCGATGAACCTGCAGCCGATCGCGGACCACTTTGCGGCCAAGTACAGCTGGTCGCCGGAAGCGGAGGCGCGCGGTGCACGGCTTGTCCGTGTGCTGCTGGCTGACCTGACGCCGCACGTTGCGGCGCATGGGTATCTGGTGGGTGATGCGTTCACCCGTGCCGATGTGACCGTCGCGACCATGTTGGCGGGAGCGTTTGGGCATCCGCCTGACGAGCTCTTCGAGCTCGAGCCGGCCCTGCGTTCCATCTTCGAGCCGCCTACCGTCGACCCGGCGCTGACCCCGTTGCGCCGCTGGCGCGACGATCTCTACCGCCGCCACCGCGGCCGCCGCGTCGTCCCCGCCTAGGACCTGCGGGGCCTGCCGCCGGCGTCTTTTCTATGGGCCACTCCGCGTTGCGTCGCTAGGGAGTTCCAAGTCTGAAAGGCTGCTAGGCCTGCGGTCGGCGTCTTTTCTATGGTCCGCTCCCCCCCTTCGGGGAGCCTCAGGGCAGGATTGGTCGCTGCGGGCTGCCAAGTCCGCGATGCGCACACCGCGACATCAGAGCGACGGTAGGGAACAGAGACATGAACAATGGACGCTGCGATTGAGGTTTCTGCCGGCAGTCTGTCGTCTGTTGTCTACGTGTCTGGTGTCTACGTGTCTGGTGTCTCCCCTCCTGCCGCCGTCAGGATGTGGCCCGAGCTGCCAACGCGCAGTCCGTCGGTCCGATTTGAAAGGAACGTTGCGTTGAGCTCGTCAGGTCCCATGTCGTGGGCGGTCCGGAAGCCCATGCGGAGCATTGCGGCGAGCAAATCCTGCGTTGCGAAGAAGCCGCGAAACGGCTCACCGGCGGCGGCCACTCGCGCCGCCAGCGCTTCGAACGCTGGCCGCGCGCGCGGCGCCAATGACGCCGTTGGAACGTTGTAGTCGAAGACGATCCCGCCGCCGTTCGTGGCAAATGGAGCGATCGCTGCGAGCGTTGCGAGCACCGTCGCGGGCTCCAGGTATTGAGTCACCCCGAGCCACGAAAAGAAGCTCGCTTCATCGCTGCGCAGCCCGGCGGCGCGGAGGGCGTTTGGCAGTGGCTGGCTCGTAAAGTCGACTGCCGCGTACGTGACTTCCGCGGGGATGACGATCTGTGCTTCCGCCAGGCGTTGACGCTTCCAGGCCTGGGTTGCGGGATGGTCCACTTCAAAGACACGTAGTGCGGGATAAGGATTCCGATAGGCGAAAGTGTCGAGGCCCGCACCCAACACGACGTACTGTCGGACCCCGGCGGCGACGGCCTGCGCGAGCGTGTCCTCTGCCAAGCGGCTGCGGACGGCGAGAAACGCACGCAGCACCGCCGCAACCGATCCTGTCTCGAATTGCCACGGGTCGGCCCGCAGCGCCGCGGCCTGCGCGGGTCCCAAGATAGTCAGGGCGAATGGATCGTCGTGCACGCGCGGGTCGTCCAACAGTTGGTGGGCGGCACGTCGCAGCGCGACTCGTTCTGCCGTTCGACTCGGTCGACTCTCAATCATGCGCAACCGCGAACCGGTATGCGGCTATGCCCCGATCTTTTCAAGTGCGGAGATGTTGGTCAGCAGAGCGGGGCACTACGACTGGTGTCGTGCCGCCGCTCTGCTCGATTGGTTAACGGGGGCCAGGATGGAAGCGTAGGACGAGGTTCAGCGAGCTCCGGCGCGGCGTGATTGTGGCTCGCTGTAGGCGGTCAAGCGATCGTCGACGGTGCCCCAATCGACGTTGGCGAAAAATGCTTCGATGTATTTCGGCCGTTCCGCGGGCTTGTAGTCGAGCAGGAAGGCGTGCTCCCAGACGTCGAGTACCAAGATGGGCGTGAAGCCCACAATGGCGCTCACCTCATGCAGGGTGACCCAATGATTCGAGAGATGCCGCGTGCTGGGATCTTGATAACAAATCGCCCAGCCGACGCCGCGCATCTTGGCGACGCTGGTGAGATCGGTCTTCCAGAGCTCGAAGCTGCCGAAGCTCGCAGTGGCCGCGGCAATGAACGCCGAGCTCCGCGGCGGGTCGCCGCCGCCGCCCTTTTTCAGGTTGCCGAAGTAGTACTCGTGCAGGATCATCCCGTTGTACTCGAACCCCAGACGCCGCTTCAGCTCGGAGTAGGCGGGCATTTCCTCCTGATCGACCTTCCCGTCTTTCAAAAACTCCGCAATGTGCGTCGTGAGCCGATTGCTCTCGGTGACGTATCCTTCGTAGAGCTTGAAATGCATCTCGAGCGTCCGGTCGGAAATACCGTGCAAGCCGCCGAGATTGAATTGCTTGGCGCGGTAGAGACCTGTGTCAGCCATGGCCCAACCTCCTCGCCGCGCTACGCGGTTCGGCGCCGCGGCGCGTCAGGCTCTTCGAAGCGCCGCTCGAAGTCGGCGATTTGTTTCTCTACCTCGTCCTTGGCGATCCCATACTTCTGCTGCAGGACCCCGGCGAGCTTTTCGCGCTTGCCGCTGATGGTCGTGAGGTCGTCGTCGGTGAGCTTGCCCCATTTTTCACGCACGCGGCCGCTCAGTTCCTTCCATTTTCCCTCGATGCGATCCCAATTCATAGAGTACTCCTTTCGGTTGATGTGATGGTGGGTGCGGTTGCGTTGAGAGCAACGGCGGTGCCACGGCGAAAGACGCTTTGCGAGGGGAGGGCGCGTCGGTTCAGACCGGCTTTGGAAGCAGGAATTACACTTTTGCGGGAACAATTGCATCGAGGAAGGGACTGTGCCAGGACTGCCGCGTTCCCACGTATAATTCGCGGGTGTATAGAAAATTGCGTAGGTGATTGGCGACGTGCGCTTTGACGAAGTGTAGGAGCGGGCTGCGGCTAAGAACTGGAGACGGTTCGATCCGCGCATCGCCAGGGGATGGAATTCCCTGGCTGAGTGGCTTCAAGTCGTCTGAAGACGACTACGACAGGGGTGGTCCGCAAGTGTCGGGTGCATCCGGCGGTACCAGGAACACGAAGCGACCGCGGGATACGCGGCATATGAGCAACGGGGCAGGGATAGCCAATAATGGTCGATCACTCAGTCTGTCTTCGGCGCACTGCCGACGGGCGGTGCGGACCGGTCCACTTCCGCCAGTCGGTCGAATCGAGCGGATCCTTCCCGGCGAGAAAGAGCTCGAGGAACGGGAAGTCGTCGTATCCCCAGAAGACTTCACCGGCTACTTCCATCGCCGGCACGCCGAACACCCCGCGCGCGATGGCGTAGTCGGTCTGCCGGCGTAGAGTCGCCTTGCAGTCGGGCTGCTGCGCGTCGGCGACCATTTCGGTGCCCGATTGGCCGATCTCATCGGCAACGCGCTCGACGACCGTTGGCTCGCTGACATGCAGGCCGCGTGCCCAGACCGCGCCGAACAGCGCCGTAATGAGCGCGCTGCGCGCCGCGCTGTCCAGAGGCAGCGATGACACCCGCAACGCCAGCAGCGGGTTGAATGGATGAAACGCTGGTGGGTTGAGCGGTATGCCGAGCTGCGCCGCCTTACGCAAATTATTCTTGCCCATCCACAACGACTTGGCGGGGATCTCCGCGGGTCCCAGTTGGCCGTGGGCTTCCAGGAGACCGGCGAACAGGACCGGCACCGGCTCGATCGTGGCACCGTAGCCTGTGGCGAGCTTGGGCAGCTGGGTCCACGCCAGGTACGCGTTCGACGAGATGTAGTCGAAGTAGAAGCGGATGGTTGCTGCAGCCATGGCGGCAGATTTCCGGATTGGGTCTAATCTCGTCGAGGCCCGTGCGGCATGCTCCTCGCGCCACTCACCCCGCGCGCTCGATCACCAGCTTGCGGCCCTTGAACTTGATCCCCTTCAGCTTCTTCAAAACCTGATCGACACAATCGTCGCTGACGTCGACGAACGTCTGTTGCGGCAGCACGCGGATGGCGCCAATGCTCTCGCGCGAGAGGCCGGCCAGGCCGGCGATCACGCCGACGACGTCGCCCGGCCCGACGTTGCCGATCTTGCCGGCGTTCAGGACCAGGCGGGTCATGCCGGCCTCATGGGATACCGGCGATGCGTCGACGCGCTCGGGGCGGCGCGGGCGGTCCTGGGTGCCGCGCTCGCGCGCCGCGCCGCGCTGTGGTGTGTACTCCGAACGGCTGCGCGTGGCGGCCTGCGGCGGCGGTTCGATGATCGGCTCCATCTCGCGCGCCGTCTCGCGGCCGAGCAGATCGATCAGCGCGCTGGCAATGTCGGTGGGCGAGTGGCCGAGCTCCAGCAAGTGGTCGATGATTTCGTCGTAGCGTTGGTATTCGCCCTTCTCGAGGGTTTCCCGTAAGGCCTCGACGAACTGGGTTGTCCGCTTCTCTTCCACCTGCTGCTCCGACGGCACGCGCTCGCGGCGCACGCGCCCCTTCATGGCGCGCATGATCTGCTGCATCTTGTAGATCTCGCGCCCGGCGACGAAGGTGATCGCCTTGCCGCTGCGGCCGGCGCGTCCGGTGCGGCCGATGCGGTGCACGTAGTCCTCGGCATCCTGCGGCAGGTCGTAGTTGAACACCACTTCGATGTCCTCGACGTCCAGGCCACGCGCCGCGACATCCGTGGCGACCAGGAACTCGAAACCGCGCTTGCGGAACTTCGCCACGACACGCTCGCGCATGGCTTGCACGATACCGCCGTGCAGCTTGTCGCAGCTGTAGCCGCGCGCCGCGAGATGGTCGGCGAGCTCATCGACCATCATCTTGGTGCCGCAAAAGATGATGGCGTACTTGATGTCCTGCAGGTCGATGATTCGGCAAAGCGCTTCGAGCTTGGAGCGCGGATCGACCTCGTAATAGACCTGATCGATCGCCGGCACGCTCAGCGCGTGCGCTTCGATGCGCACGTTCACCGGCGTCCGCGTGTAGCGCCGGATCAGCTGTTGAATCGGCGGCGGCAGCGTGGCGGAGAAGAACACCGTCTGCCGCGTCGGGGGCGCCCCAGTGAGAATGGCCTCGATGTCGTCGCGGAAGCCCATGTCGAGCATGCGGTCGGCTTCATCGAGCACGACCATGCGAATCTGCTCGAGGCGCAGGGTGCCGCGCTTGAGATGGTCGATGACCCGGCCGGGTGTGCCGATGATGATCTGCGCGCCGTCGCGCAGCCCGCGTAACTGCCGGTCGTAGGCCTGGCCGCCGTAGATCGGCAGCTCGCGTACGCCGCGTTTGAAAAACGCCAGCTTCGCGACTTCCTCCGCGACCTGCATGGTGAGCTCGCGCGTCGGGCACAGGATCAGCACCTGCGGCGCGCGCAGTGCCGGGTCCACCCGTTCGATCGCCGGGATCGCGAAGGCGGCGGTCTTTCCCGAGCCGGTTTGCGATTCGCCGACGATATCGGCGCCGGCCAATAATTTCGGAATCGTCGCCGACTGAATCGGCGAAGCTTCCTCGAATCCCATCTTGCTAACGGCTTTGAGGATCTCAGGGGACAGGCCGAGATCCGAGAAGAGTTTCTTTTCCATCGAGACTCCTAAGCCGTAACCGCGCCGCGTCGCAAGTGACGAGTGATGAGCAAGCGGCAAGAAGGGGTCCCGCGCTCGCTACTCACTGGCATTGAGGCCGATTCACCGCCCGGAGCCGTCATTCGTCCGCATGGACAGCGCGATGCGCCGGCGTGGCAGATCGACACTGAGCACCCGCACGTTCACCACGTCACCCGCTTTGACGACTTCGTGAGGATCTTTCACGAATCGATTTGCCAACGCCGAGATGTGTACCAGGCCGTCTTGATGAACGCCGATGTCGACGAAGGCGCCGAAGTTGGTGACGTTGCTGACGACGCCCTCGAGCAGCATGCCTGGGTGCAGGTCTTCGAGCGTCTGCACGCCTTCCTTGAACGCCGCGGTTTTGAACTCTGGGCGGGGGTCGCGTCCTGGTTTTTCCAGCTCGGCGAGGATGTCGCGAATGGTCGGCTCGCCGAACGTTGCGTCGGCAAAGTCTTTTGGGTTCAGCGTCTGCAAGAACGTGGGGTCGCCGATCACCTGTCGCAGGGTCCGTCCCGCGTGACGTACAATGCGCTCGACGATCGGATACGCTTCGGGGTGAACCGCGGACGCATCGAGGGGGTTGTCGCCGTCCGCAATGCGCAGGAAACCCGCCGCCTGCTCGAAGGCGCGCTCGCCGAGACGCGCCACCTTCTTGAGCTGCTGGCGGTTGCGGAAGGCGCCGTTGGCGTCGCGATAGGCGACGACATTGGTGGCCAGCCCGGCGTGCAGACCGGACACGTGTGCCAGCAACGGCGCCGACGCGGTGTTCACATCGACCCCGACGCCGTTGACGCAATCTTCGACGACGGTATCGAGGGTGCGCGCCAACTGGGGCTGATTGACGTCGTGTTGGTATTGGCCCACACCGATCGACTGGGCATCGATCTTCACCAGCTCCGCCAACGGATCCTGCAACCGCCGCGCGATGGAAACCGCACCGCGTAGCGACACATCGAGGTCTGGCAATTCCTTGGAGGCGTATGCCGAGGCGGAGTACACCGAAGCGCCGGTCTCGCTGACCAGGGCCTTCGTCAGCTTCAACTGCGGCTGCTGCTGCAGCAGCTCGGTGACCAGGCGGTCGGTTTCGCGCGACGCCGTACCGTTGCCGATGGCGATGAGCTCCACCTGAAAACGTTCCGCCAGCTGGGCCAGCATGTGCAACGCGCCGGCCCAGTCGTTGCGCGGCGCGTGTGGGTAGATGGTGTCAGTGGCCAGCACCTTGCCGGTGCGATCGACCACCGCCGCCTTCACGCCCGTGCGCAGACCTGGATCCAAGCCCAGCGTCGTCCGCGCGCCCGCCGGTGCGGCCAGCAGCAGCGCACGGAGATTGCGGGCGAATACAAGAATCGCTTCCTCCTCGGCGCGTTCGCGCAGCCGGTTGGTGAGATCGGTTTCGAGGTGCGGGTAGAGTTTGGTGCGCCAGGCGAGCCGTACCGTTTCCTTCAGCCACGCGTCGGCTGCACACCCGCGATCCTGCACGCCGAAGTGCGCAGCCATCAGGCGTTCGACCACAGCCGCCTGTTTC
>CAZTDK010000089.1:0-1504 GCA_964611965.1 uncultured Binatia bacterium (SeqCode)
CGTTTCGTTATCCGTTCCGGCCGCCCGCGCCAGGCATTTCAGGTTGACATAGTCGGGCACCAACACGATTTCCGCACCCCGCGGTCGCTGCGCGAGGACCTCGCCGAAGTACTCGCGAAAGTGTTGCTCGACGTCGAGCGCGGCCAGAAACTCCGCGTAGAAGTTTCGTGACGCGAATTTGAACGCCGGCCCGTGATAATGCTGGATGATCTCAACGATATCCGACGAGCCCACGGCCGCTACCGCGTGCACCATGCCCGTGCGTCCATGGTTGTATGCGGTGATGGCGAGCGGCCACGAATTCAGGACGTCATAGTTTGCCTTCAAGTGTGCCGCCGCTGCGGCGGTTGAGGCCACCGGATCCCGTCGTTCATCGACGGCGTTGTCGATCCGCAGGTAGTGCCGACCCGTCGATGGCATGAATTGCCAGATCCCCGCTGCACCCACCTTCGAGTAGGCGCGGACGTTGAAGCACGACTCGACCAACGGCAAACGGGTCAGGGAGAGCGGCAATCCCTCGCGACGGAATACCGCCTCCATGGCTGGCAGGTAGCGGCGCGACACCTCAACGCCCGCGGCGAAGCGTTCGCGCATTCCGCGCTGCGACCGGATGCGATCGTCAGCCGCGGCATCGAGGAACTTCGACGGATCGTTCACATTGGCAAACAGAGCCGAGATCTTGCGCTCCTCCGCAGACAGCCCGTCAGGATTGGGGCCGAGTTGATGCAGGCGCAACAGGATTGCCCGAATGCGTTCCTTTTCCTCCTGCGCTTTTTCGCGAATGTAGGCTTCGACCGCCGCATCACCGATGATGCTGTCGGTCAGCGGCTGGAAGTCCAGCACCTCGTAGATACGGTCCAACTGCCACGTGTCGTGAATCACCACCTGCTGCGTGGAATAGGTTCCGAAAATCTGCTTCCAGAACTCGACTTGAGGTTTGAGGCCCGGAGGAACGGCGAAGTCACTTACCGACGCGCGCGCCGGCGCGGCGCCGCTCACCGCGCCAGCCGCCAACAGCGTTGCCACAAGGCCGGCCAAGACCGCCAATCGCAAGACTCTCCACATCACAACCCACCCACACCTTCGAGCTTTTGCTTCCACCGGCTTGGTGCCTCTACACAAGCGACAGAGTAGCAGAGGCATTGGAAAACAGTCAACAAAATTGAGCCGTGGCGAGCGTCATGCGGGCCGCGGTGCTCTGGGCCGGTGGCCGGACTGGTCAGACCAGAAAGGAGGGAGAAATGGAGACGTCGGACAATAGCACAGGGGCGAAGCCATGCCGACTTCGCCCCTGCCCACCATTGAGTTGTTATCTGCTTGGCTGATCTATTTGTTGAAGTTCGCTTGCACTGAGGTGTCCTTGACGATGTTCAAGGCGCACAGCGGCGCGGTGCCGGAACACCCGCCACTCCAACTGGCGAACGTCTTGCCGGCCGGCGGCGTCGCGGTCAATGTGACGATCGTGCCCTGAACGAACTTCGCGGCACACGTACTGCCACAGTTG
>CAZTDK010000089.1:1514-4780 GCA_964611965.1 uncultured Binatia bacterium (SeqCode)
CCGCTGGCGTCCCGGTCACCGTACCCGAGTTGCTGCGGCTGATCGACAGCGTGAAGGACGGCGTGCCCGCTGCTCCACCCCCGCCGCCACCACCCCCACCGCCGCCACCAGCGGCCGCCGTCACGAACGTTGCGGTGACCGAGCTCTCGACGTTGAGCGACAGCGTGCACGTCAGGGCGTTGCCGGCGCAAGCGCCGCCCCACTGTGAGAAGGCGCTCCCAGAGTTGGGTTTGGCGGTCAGGGTGACCGTGGCGCCAGGGTTATAGACGCCGTAGCACTTGTTTCCACAGCTGAAGACCTTGTCCGACGAGGACACCGACCCAGCTCCAACCACGTTGACGCTCAGCGCGTTGACGTCGACATTCGCGGCCACATTCTGGGCCCCGATTGCATCACCCAACTCCCCCGGACTCGGCGCGGTGCAGGTGAGGTCCGCACACAGCGCTTCGTGCGTCACGGCATCGTAGACACCGGCGTATGCGTAATACTCGTAGCGTCGCACGACCGCGTGATTGCCATTGCCCAGGTTGCCTTGGTTGGCGAGCTTGCCGCGGCGACGCTGGTTGCCGCCGGGAGGATCCTGCTGCAGCAGCGACCAGCTCACTTCGAGCTGTGCGGCATTCTCCGGGACTTCATTGTGGTTGTCGCCCACCAGGTCATCCACCGCGGCGACCTTGCCGGGCTGCTCCGTCTTGTAGACCTTCACCCATTGCGCGTCACCGAACAGCGCGGGCTGCGGCGCCGGCGGCGCCTGCACCTCGGCAACCACCACCGGCGGCAGCGCGGGATTGGCTGGCGGCACAACCGTCCAGATCGGCGCCGGCAGTGAGACGGTGGTCCCCGACCGCATGACCTGGCCGGGGGTGGCCGGATCGGCCACGAGCCAGCGGTAGATGATGTTCGTCGGGTTGGCATTGTAGGTTGTGCTGATGCCGAAGTGCTCGCAGCCTGCCGTCTGGTAGGTGTTGGGCATGCCCAGGGTCCAGGCCGCCAGTGCCGGACTGAAATGGCGCCGCTGCCGATGGCGGCTGTCAGTTGGTGAGAGGGATGATACGCGAACGAAGCAATCTCGGAGCCTATGAAGGTCTCGGCAGCGTGCGGTGTGCTCGTCGCTTGGGTCACGGTCAGGGGACACAGACCAGCCGCCGATCTGTGGGAACGCTACGTCGGTCCGGAGACAACCGCCGAGACAGCCGCCGGACGCTCCGAGCTCACTCGGCCGGTGCCTGTGGTCGCTGCGCCCGGCTCAGAGCCGCACATGTCGCGCGCAGGCGTGCAGCAACGAGAGCGTCGTTGTTGGCGGCATGGCGCCTGCGCGTGAGTCGCGTCTTCGCGTGGTTAGCGTCCGTTGAACGCCTGCACCAGCTTCCGCCAGCGTCCGGGGTCGCCGGTCATCGGGAAGTAGAACGCCACGCGGTCGAGGTATCCCTTGTACTTCGCCTTCACCTTGTCGGCGATCTCATCGTACGTGCCGGTGGTGGCGTAGACGTCCAGCATCTCGTCGGTGATCTCGTCGGCCATGCCGGCCCAGTCGCCGCGTTTTGATTTTTCAGTGAGCCGCCGCCCGGTCTCGCCCCAGCCGTGGGCTTCGAGCACGCCGACGTACGCCGGCGTCGAGGCGTAAAATGAAATCTGCTGGCGCACGGGGCCCTTGGCGGCTTCGATCTCCGCAGGGGTGTCACCGCCGATGACGAAGACGGTGCTCGACATGGCAACGTCCTTCGGAGTACGCCCGGCCTTCTGCACGCCCTTCTTGATGTTCGGGAACACCACCTCGTCGAGATACTTAATCGAGTGGAACGGATGGATGTGGAAGCCGTCGCACAGCTCGCCGGCAAGACGGCACATGTACTCGTTGACGCCGGCAATGTAGATCGGTGGCCGCGGATACGGAATGGGACCGGCGTTGAAGAACGGCGTCATCAGGGTGAAGTTGTAGAACGTGCCGACAAAGCTCGGACGCGTCCCGTTCTGCCAGCAGTCCCAGACTGCGTGGATCATCTGGATCATCTCGCGCAGCTTCGGCCCCGGGTGCTCCCACTTGACGCCGAAGCGGCGCTCGTTGTGGCCCTTCACCTGTGTTCCGAGCCCCAGGACGAAGCGGCCGCCCGACAGCTCCTGCAAATCCCAGCCGATTTGCGCCAGCACCAGCGGGCTGCGCGGAAATGCCACGGCGATCGCCGTGCCGAGCTTGATGCGCGTGGTGTGCTCCGCCGCCAGCACCAAAGGGAGAAACGGATCGTGACTGGTCTCCGCCGTCCACAGCGCGTCGAAACCCATCTCCTCCGCGCGCTGCGCCTCGCCAATCGCCGAACGCATCGACGGAGTCAGCATTGCCGTGTCGAGCTTCATGGGACCTCCCTGAACGGTAAATCGTAAAACGTAAACGGAGCAACCTGGACGGCAGCGACGATAGCCTAGGCATGTGGTCAATGCGAGAGTGCCCGAATTCCCTCGCGTGCCAGAGGCCTCGGGATCCCTTACGTTTTGCGTTTTACGTTTCGTGTTTCACGTTTTGCGCGCCCTCGGCTTGGAAGGATCACATCGATCGCACCTTCCAAGCGCAACACCCCGCGAAACAGCGCCCGCCGCCGGCGCCCACGCTGCTGCTCCGCCGGCACAACGACATCGCGCGCACGACTCCAGTCGACTGACGCAAGCCGGTCGAGCATGCCCCGCTCGACGCATCCTTCGAGGGAGAAGACGTACACCTCGTTCGTGTACATCACGGCCGCCAGGAGCTCAGCTTCGAGACGCTCCCACGACAGCAGCCGCGGCAACTCTTCGGGCTTCCCCGCATTGACCCCACCGCCGGTGACGCCGAGCGCGATACAGGCAGCGTCGGTGAAATAGGCGTGCGCACCGGCACGGCCGAGGTAGCTCGAGTAGAGCATGAACACCTCGGCATCGGCGGAGACATCGACCAGTCCCAAGGTGCGCCGCAACAGGGTGCTGCGCGCCAAGCGCTCATCGAGCAGATGCGGGAAGTGGTAGCTTTCGACGCTCCGCCCGCCGGCGCGAATCTCCGCAACCAGCGCCGCATATGCCTGCTCCGCCACCGCGACCTGCGCCGCCGTGCGACGGCGGCGCAGCAGCGTGAGCAGCCCGCGGCGTGGCTCGCGCGCAATCAGATCCGCATCGGCACGCGGGAATTCGATGTCGAGACCCACCCGATGGAGACGGAGCCCTTCGCGCGCCGCCCATTCGATCGTCTGGTGATAGCGCTCCCGCGCCCGCTCCGGATTGTCGGCATTGAGCCAATAGCC
>CAZTDK010000089.1:4790-13159 GCA_964611965.1 uncultured Binatia bacterium (SeqCode)
CACGCAGTCACCGCGACACCGGCCGCCTCGAGCTGGCGAACGATTGCGCCACGCACCGGGGTGAGGTCGAGGAGTCCCATCGATAGCGCGTGGCCGCCGTGGACCAGACACTCCATCACCCCCGGCTGCGCAAACAACGTGGCCAGCGGCTCGCTGGGCAACTCGACGAAGAACGTCAGGTGCGGGGGCTTCATAGGTGCGGCATCCAAGCACAGATTCATTACGCAATAAATTCCGGAGGCACCGGCCAACTCCTCTTCGTTCCCAGGCTCGGTTTGGGAATGCACTGCCGGCGAGGCTCCGCCTCGTCGGCGAAATGTAAGCCTTGGAACGACGGACGTTTGTTGAGGTCCCTCACCTTGAACACGGCCCGGCCGTGTGCGACCTTCGGCCCGTGCTGCCGCCCGATCTGAGCGCCTTGCTGGCCGACCGCGCGGCCGTGTATGGTGAGCGTTCGGCAGTCCTCACTGAACGGATTAACCTGACGTTTGCCGCACTCGATCGAGACGCGGACGCCTGGAGCGCCACCTTGCAGGCCGCGGGTTGCGGAGCTGGCACGCACGTCGGCCTGCTGGCTGCGAATAGCCCTGAGTGGCTCGCCGCCGCCTTCGGGGTATGGCGCGCCGCAGCGACGCTGGTACCGATCTCGACCTTCGTCACGGTGCGTGAGCTGGCGGAGATTCTCGCGCACGCCGACGTCGAGGTGTTGATCGTGCAGCCCCGGCTGCGCTCGCACGACTACCTCCACATGATCGAGCAGATGCCGAGATTGCCGCGGCTGCGCAAGGTGATCGTCCTCGACACGCAGGCAGCGGCCGACGGCGCCCAGGGCTCGATGCGTAGCGCGATCGACCCGAACGCCGTGGCCTGCATGCTCTACACCTCGGGCACCACGGGAACGCCGAAGGGCGTGATGCTGAGCCACCGCGCCGCTCTCGCGACGGTGCTACCTACGGCACACCGTAGCGGCCTGACTGCCGCGGATACGCTGCTGTCGACCTTGCCGCTGTTTTGGGTCGCCGGCTTGCTCATCCGCGCCCTGCCTACGTTGGCGGCGGGCTGCACGCTGATTCTCATGGAGACGTTCACCGCAGATGCGCTCGTCGCCGCGTTGGATCGCCATCGGCCCACCGCGCTGCACCTGCGGCCGCCGCAAGTCGGGCAGGTGCTGGCGCACCCCCGCTTCCGACCCGAGTTGCTCGCACAGGTTCGCAAAGGCGGCGGGCGCGCCGAGTGGTATGCCCCGCACCTGACCGGCGCGCGGTTCATCACCGGCTACGGGATGACAGAAACGGCCGGCTACGTCACCGCACTCGACTGGCACGATCCGGCGACCGCGGCGCAGACGCCCCTTGGCACGCCACTGCCCGGCATGGAGCTGCGCATCGTCGACGACACCGGCCGGCCGTGCGGCGCCGGCGACGTCGGTGCGGTGTGTGTGCGCGGCCCCGGGTTGTTCAGCGGCTACTATAAGCGACCAGCAGGCAGCGGACTCGACGATGCCGGATTCTTCATGACCGGGGATCTGGGCAACCTCGATGCGGCGGGAACATTCCATTTCGTCGGCCGCAGCAAGGATCTGTTGCGGGTGAAGGGCATCAACGTCTCGCCGGTTGAGGTCGAAGGTGTGTTGGCGGCACATCCGGGCGTCGAAGCGGCGTACGTCGTCGGCATCCCGCCCGATGGGCTCGAGCAGCAGGTGGTGGCATTGATCGTCGCCAAGCCCGGCGCGTCACCAGCAGCCGTGACGTTGCAGGCGCATGCCGCACTGGCCTTGTCGCACTACAAACGGCCGCAGAAGTATCTCTTCATCGAACGCCACGACGTCGCATTGAGCGCAACCTCGAAGCCACAGCGTTCGATGCTGGTCGAGCTGGCGACGCGGCACATCGCGAAGCAGCGCCGGGGTTGAAAAGCCGGGGCGGGGGAGCCGGCTTCCAGCCGGCTTGGCTGTCTTAGCCGGGGGCGTCGAGTCCCCGGGCTGCACCTCGGCGTAACACTCCCCCTGTCGATGCGGCTCATATCCTACTGCACCCTGCCTTCATCTCTGCGTTTCGCTCTCGACGTCGGCACCGCCGTCAGCGGATCCTCCGGCCACGGATGCTTCGGGTAACGCCCGCGCAATACCTTGCGCACCTCCGGATACGTGCGCTGCCAAAAACTCTCCAAATCGTCGGTGATCTGCACCGGCCGCTGGTTCGGCGCCAACAGCTCAAAGACCACCGCGACACGCCCGGCAGCGAGCCGTGGCGTCGCCCTGAGGCCGAACAACTCTTGAATGCGCGCCGCAACCGTCGGCGGCTTGCCGTCTGCGTAGCCGATCGTGACCGTGCGCCCGGATGGCAGGTGATATTGCACCGGCGCGTCGCGCTCAAGCGCGGCGCGCTGCGGGTGCGTCAGCAGACCACGCAGCGCTCCTTCAACATCGGCGCCGCGCACTTCGGCCACGCTACAGCGGCCGACACACATCGCCGCCGCCGCTTCACCCAGCAGACCGTCGGAATCGCCGGGCCAGGCCAGCTCGGGCATCCACTGCTGCACGAAGCGCAGCCGCGCCAGCAAGTGGCGCGCGCCGTCGCCGAGACCGATCGTCGCCTCTGGATCGGCGCGCACGACTTGTGCGAGAACTTCTCCCGCTTGCTGGCGGTCAACCTCGGTCCGTACGCTTTCGCGGAGAACCAGATCGTGAAACGACTCGCGGCGGCGCTCGACGACACGCGCGCGCTGCGGATCGAAGACCAGCTCCGCCTGCGCGCGCAGCGCCGCAGGGAACATCTCGGCGAGCCACTCCGCGCGCACGGCGCTGGCGAGCCGTACGCGCGCTTCCGCGAGCTGACGTTGCGGACCGGCGTCGACCTCGACGGCGACAAACAGATCGGCGTCGCGCACCACACTGCTTTCGGTCAGCACAATCCCCCGGCCACCAACCATCACGCCGCGCGGCGCGCCCGCGGCGCGGCGGCGAATGACGCGGTCCGGGAATCCGGCAAGCGCGCAGCGCAGGAGGATGTCTTCATCGGCCGAGGATGAGTCGGCCCTTCTGCCCAAGATACGCCCGAGCTGTTGCCGGGAGCGCTCGACCGCACGCACGCTGCGTGGATCGAGATCGAGCCCGCGGCAGGCGCCGGCATCGAACCGCCGGCGCTCAGCCTCGGCAAAGAGCTGCATGCGCAAGACCAGATCGGAATTGCCCGCCGGCCAGCGGCCAATGGCTCCGTCACCGAAGGCCCGCTGCTCGAGACAGATGTCGCGCTCCGAGGCCAACGCCGCCAACAGCGCCCCCTCCGCCGCACAGCCACGGCGTTCTGCCTCGACCAGCATCCGCGCCAGCCGGGGCGCCACCGCGAGTTGCAGCATGCGGCGGCCAACGTCGGTCAGCGCGCCCCCGGCATCGACGGCCCCGAGCTGCTCGAGGAGCTGCTCGGCGCGCTGCACTGCCGTCTCGCTGGGCGCATCGAGCCAATGAAACTTGCCAACATCACGCAGCCCCCACGCACGTAACTCGAGGAGTGTGCCGCTGAGATCGAGCCGCAGCACCTCCGGTGTCTCGTGCGCGCGGCGCGCCATGTGCTCGCCCTGACTCCACAGGCGGACGCAGCGTCCCGGTGCCGTGCGTCCGGCCCGCCCGGCCCGCTGATCGGCAGCGGCGCGGCTGATGGCGACGACGCGTAGCGCGTTGATGCCGTGTTTCGTGTCGAAGCGTGACTCGCGCGCCAGGCCGGAGTCGATCACGGTCGTCACCCCTTCGATCGTCAACGCGGTTTCGGCAACATTGGTAGCAAGCACGACCTTGCGCCGCGGGCCGCGTTGAATGGCCCGTTGCTGCGCCTCCAGCGGCAAGTCGCCGTGCAGCACAACGACATCGAGGTCGTGGGTCGCCGCCAGCGGTTCGATGGCGGCAGCCACCCGGCGGATCTCGGCGGCGCCGGGCAAGAAGATGAGCACGTCACCGCGATCCGTACGATCACCGAGGACATCCTGCAATGTGCCGGCAACCCGCGTCGGCAGCGGGCGTTGCTGCACCGTGGCGTCGTACGAAATGGCCACGGGATACGCCCGGCCCTCCGCCGTCAATACCGGACAGCCGTCGAGGTACGCGGCGAGGCGATCGGTTTGCAGCGTTGCCGACATCACCACCAGCTTGAGATCGGGGCGGACGCTCGCCTGCAGGTCGCGGATCACCGCCAGCGCAACGTCACCCTGCAGATGGCGTTCGTGAAACTCGTCGAGCACCACCACCCCCACCTGCTCGAGAAACGGATCGCCGACCAATTGCCGGCCCAGCACGCCTTCGGTGACAAACCACAAGCGCGTCGCCCGACCGCCGCGTTGCTCAAAGCGGACGCGGTAGCCGACCTCGTCGCCCACGTGGCCGCCACGTTCGCGCGCCACGAACTCGGCACCAGCGCGCGCCGCGATGCGTCGCGGTTCGAGCACGACAACCTGCTTGTCCGCGGCCAGCCCGGCATCCAACAGCGCGCCGGGCACGCGCGTCGTCTTGCCCGCTCCCGGAGGCGCGCGCAGCACCAGCCGCGAAGCGCGCGACACGGCCGCGACGATCTCCGGCAACAGCGGGTCAATGGGCAAGACGGGCATGTTTGCCCAAGGAAATCACGAAAGCACGAAAGTTCGAAACCACGAAAGGCTGAACTGCGATTCTCTTTTTCGTGATTTCGCCCTTTCGTGCTTTCGTGACCTTCCTATTTTCCGGCCTGCACGAAGTACTGCTCACGATAGAACTGCAACTCGGCAATCGATTCGCGAATATCGTCGAGCGCCAGATGCGCGTGTTTTTTCTCCGGGGGCGAAGGCCCGTTGGGATACCAGCGCCGCACCAGCTCCTTGACCGTGCTCACGTCGATGGTGCGATAGTGTAAATACCCTTCGAGCTGCGGCATGTAGCGCGCCAGAAAGCGGCGGTCTTGCCAAATGGAGTTGCCACACAGCGGCGAAGTCCGCTGCGGGCAATACTGTTGCACAAACGCCAGCGTCTCCGCTTCAGCCTCGGCCAGCGACGTGGTCGACGCCACGACCCGAGCGCTCAATCCGGACGCACCGTGGTGCGTGCGGTTCCATTCGTCCATCGCATCGAGCACCGCTTGCGACTGGTGGACGACGCAGACCGGCCCCTCGGCCACCAGTTGCAGGTCGTTGGTGGTGATCAACGTGGCGATCTCCAGGATGGTGTTACGCTCCGGGTCGAGCCCGGTCATCTCCATGTCCATCCAGACGAGATGCGCGTCGCTCTGCGTGCCCATGATCACGGGAGGGTGTGGGTTTCCCGGTTTTCCATCAAGGCGAGGCTTCTCCCCAAACGAACCACACGCATCGATATGTCCCTCCGAAGGCTGGTCGAATACCAGCCTTTGCAGAAACCGACAAGGTCACTACGCACGCCTACCGACATGCGGCGGCGGTAGGTGGGACCGCGTGTGGGCGAAGCCTATTTGGTCAGCGACTGCTGTCGCTGAACACCGAGCGGGTATTGTGGTCGGCCGGACTCGTGAACACAGCCTCCCAGCAGCTCGCGCTGTCGCCGCGCTGCAGTTGCACGATCACCTCTGGAAACTCGCGCAGCAGGAAGATCCCATCGACCGACACGGGCAGGTGCAGATTCGCGCCGCCACCGTTCACCACGATGGAAGCGCCGCTCCCGCGGCTGTTCGGCCGCAGGACCATTCGGTTCACGCCGCCGCGGCTGCCGGCACTGTTGGCATACGCGTAGCGGCCGTGACTGGCCTTCCAGCAGGGCCGTGCGCCGCAGATTCCACCCGACGGTACCGTCGTGCCGAACGCCAAACTGGGTGGCCCGCCGCTGGTGTCGTAGACACACAGCGCATACGCAGTCGGTCCACTGACGGGGTCACCGAGCTCGGACAGACTGACCGGGACTGACCCGCCGGCCCACTTCCAACGCAGCGTGCGAGCAGTGGCATTCAGACTGATGCCCGCCGCGCCCTGTGGTCCTTGACAGTCGCTCTGCGGTGCGACGGCGCACGCAAAGGGTGTGGGCGTCGGCGTCGGGGTGCCCGGTGTCGGTGTTGCGGTGCTTGTTCCCGTGGGAATGGCGGTCCCGCTGAGCGGCTGGAGCTGGAAGACCTGGATCTGGTACTGTCCACCGTTGTCGTTGAAGATGCAGTCCGATACGCCGAAACTGAGGCGTGCGGCGTCCGCGGGGATACTGACCACAAAGTGGTACGTGTGACTGACCGGGGCATAGGCGGGCATGGCTGGCGGTGTCACCGGCCCGACGTCCTCGATGAAAGTGATGAAGTTATTGGCGTTGTTCGGCTCGCCCTCGCAGCCGGCGAGGTGGAAGCCATTACTCCAACCGATGTTCAGTTGGTAGTACGGGAGCTTGAAGAACGAGCCACTTTGATAGTCGACGGGAATGCCCGACGGCACACCGTAGAACGCGTCATTGACCCGAGCTTCGTAGCTGTTCCCGATGCCGGATACGATGACCTCGACAGCACCGCCATAACTATTCACGGTCGAAGTCGCCGGCACCGTGAACGGCGCAACCAACGACTCGCCCGAGCCGACGCGCGCGAAACGGTCAGCGATACTCAGGGCACGAGCTGCACCCGCAGCGAACGTCGTGACCAGAAGAAGAACGCAGAGGAGCGCGGGAGACCTTGATCTATCGTAGCGACCATTCATGAGTGCCCTCCCCCAAAATTGGAGCATCCCAAAGCCCGCGCTCAGTTGTCAACTGATATCTGTAGATAGCCTTATGGGCGCACCGCGTCGCTAAACACGAAGCGGGTGCCGCGAGTCGGCGGGCTGGTAACCACCGTCTCCCAACAATCGGGAGCGTCACTGCGTTGCACCTGGACGATCACCGCGGGGGACTCTCGCAGCAGCGTGATCCCATCGCTCGACACCGGCAGGTGCAGATTGCTGCCGCGGCCATTCACCGTGATGGCGGCACCGATCCGGCCGGCGGTGGCGCGCAGCGTCATCCGCTTCACCCCATCCGGGGTCCCCGCCGTGTTGCTGTACGCAAAGTGGCTGCCGATCTGCCTCCAACACGGACGCGTGCCGCAGGTGCCACCGGCGGGGACGTTGGCACCGAACGCCAGGCGGGGCGGACCGGCGTTGGTGTCGTAGACGCACAGGTGATACGCGGTGGCGCCGCTCACGGGGTTGCCGAACTGCGGCAGCGCCACCGCGGTGGTGCCGCCCGACCAACTCGCGCTCACCGTGTGCGCGCTCGCATTCAACGAGAAGCGCGACAAACGCTGCGGGGCCTGGCACCCCGTTTGGGGCGTGGCGGCACACCCGCCGAAGGGCGTGGCTGTCGGCGTGACGCTCGGCGTACTGGTTGCGGTCGAGGTGGGCGTCCGCGTGGAGGTGAGTGTCGGCAGTGGCGTGTTCGTCGCCGTGGCGGTGGCCGTGTTCGTCGGGGTCACCGTCGGCGTATCTGTCGGCGTGTCCGTCGAGGTGGGGGTCGGGGTTACGGTCGGTGTTGCCGTCGCACTGGGCGTGCTCGTCGGCGTGGGCGCGGGACAGCACACCTGCCCGCCAATCCATGCCGGCCCGTTCACCAAGGTCCCATCATGGGAGTTGCCACTGTAGTCGATTGCGGTGGCGCCGCTTCCCTCATCAAGATGATACCCCGCAGTCAGTCCACTGTCTCCGCTCGCGCCGCAGGCGCCCAACGCACTGTTGTAGTGCCCCAGGATCGTGCTGGCACTCTCCGCAACGTGGTAGAACTCCACCTCGTCAATAGCCCCCGTAAAAAACGACGTGCGCGTCACGCTGCCGCCGAACTCGACCGGCGCGGTCGAATCCACCAGGGCATCGGGGATTGGCGACACGAACACACTGTACGGCATCGCAATCGCATTCACATAGATCTGCAGCTTGTCGGTATCCGATACACCCGCTCCATCGTACACCAGAGCAAAGTGAGCCCACTGCCCGAGTGGCACGGCATCGTTGGCGGTGACCACCACCGAGGCAAAGTCCGCAAAATTAATGATGAACTGTTGATTGCTTCTCGCCACAAAGAACGTTGAATTGGTTGCGCCCCCCGCGAACTTCGCCACGAAGACCGCGGGTACGTTCGTGTCGGCGCGCATCCACATCTCGATTGTCAGTTGCGCGTGCAGCCCACTCGGGAAGGCCGCATAATCCGGAACGCTGACGACTTGCAGCAAACTCCCATCAAAGCTCAGCCCACTCGTGATGCCACCACATGGGGTTGCCGTCGCCGTATTCGTCGGCGTCTCGGTCGGGGTGTTGGTCGGTGTCGAGGTCGGAGCATTCGTCTGTGTGGGCGGGGGAGATGGCGACGCGGTGGCAGAGGGTGTGACCGTGGGCGCTGGCGTGTCGGTCCCTGTCGGCGTCAGGGTGGGGGTCAA
>CAZTDK010000090.1:0-13152 GCA_964611965.1 uncultured Binatia bacterium (SeqCode)
CGGGTGGGGTTTGCTGATAGTCACGCAGCGGCTGCGTATTGGTATACACGTCTGGCGACAAGCCGTCGGCAACCGACCCCGGCGCCGGCGCCTGGACGGTCAGCGCGGCCGGCACCTCGGGGTGGCCGCTCGGCGCCGCCTCGGGACCGGGTACGTCCTGTGGACCAAGCAGGCGGCCGAGCACCGCCGGATGGAGCACGTTCAACCCGTCGCGACGGCCAGTTCCGACCAGATCGACGCCGTCGAGATACTGCGGCAAGCGTGCCGCGTTGACCCGTTGCGGCACCGCGGGGAATCGCCCCTTGGCGACACGCGTCAGCATTTGCGGACCGAGTTCGACACCGGCCCCCATCACCGCGAGTTTCGCGTGGACCGCCGCTCGCCCCTCGAGCCCGACCACCTCGGTGGTCTCCACCGTGCCGTCGTACGACACGATGAATTCAGCACTCCGCACGCTGGCGAGCGCCGTCGGCGATTCAACCTCGTAGCGAGCCCGTGTCGTCGGCGCCGCGCTTGCCCAAACCCGGATCTTGCCCTCCGCCAGGTGCACAAGGACGCGTTGGCGCCGCCCCGCTGCGTCCAGCTCCTGGACCTCGACGCCGAGCTCGGTGTTCGGCGCAAGGTCGATCACCGAATCATCGCGGAAGACGACCGTCGCGCGACTGCGAGCGCCCGTGCGCAGATGATCGCCGACGAACACCGCGGCACCGACGCTCGCTCCCTGCCACGCGCCCGCGTGCTGGATCTCAACGGTGCCCTGCACGGCGGCGCAGGATCCCGCCTCCGATTGCGCCCGCGCCCGCACGGCGAAGCTGGACATCAGTAGGAGCACGGCGATCATGGATGTAGGCTTGCGTGGCTTCATGCGCTGCGCCTCAGAATAGTAGCCGCACGCCGAGCGACACGACGTCACGGTCATATTGAAAGTTGTCGATATTTGAATTATTGATCACCCCCACAAAGTCAAACGTCACGGCGAGCTGCGGCATCACGTCGCGCTCCAGGGCCAGCGCAAACTGATGCTCGTTGTCGTGGCGGCGCTTGGCGAAATCGACACGACTGTTCGGAAACTGATAGTCTTCGAGGCGGAACTGGTACGCCGCCTGGCCGCGCGCCACACCGAACAGAGCGCTCGTGAGACCCACGTCGAACTGATTGCCGCTGTACTCGAAGTCGCGCGCCCCACAGCCGCTGGTTTGCATCGTCGGTGAGCAGATGACCGGTTGGCCGGCCTGCCCATGCGCCACCGGATCTTCGGAATCGAACTGGTAGCCGAGACTCACCGCGCCGTCGATGGCGCCGAGCAGCACATATTGTCGCACCCCGGCGGCCTGGTCGACGGCATCGCGCGAGGGATCGTAGGGGTAGCGGAAGAAATCCCGACCGCGCGCCGTGTAGTACAGCTGCGTCGCCGCATCGTCCCGCTCGGTGATCGCCACCCACGGCGTTCCCAACACCTCTTGGAAGAACGACTGGTAGTCGAGCGCGTAGAAGTCGTAGGTACCCGAGATGCCGTAGCGCACGATTCCGGGCTTCGATGCAAGGTCGAGCCGCACGCGATGCCCCTGCAGGTCGAATTCGGTCAGCTGGAAATGGATGCTCTGGTAGAAGTCGTATGACGCGCGCATCGATCCGAGCTCGGTGTCGAGCAGCGTGTAGCCGCCACCCGCGCCGACCACCGTTCGCCCGTCGGATTCTTCACTGCCCCCCTGCGATGCCTTGAGCGCGGAGCTCGACGGCGCGATGAGAACGTTGGAATCGTACTCGAAGCCGAGCCTGCCGTACACCGACCACGCCTTCCCCGGGCCGGCGCTGATCATCGGCGGCGGTTGGCGGGCTTCCCCCGCCACGCTGTAGCGTTGCGCGGCGCGCCCGATGTCGGATTGCGGCTGCTCCTTCGCAACCTGCGCAAAGGCGTCATGCGCCGCCGCCGTATCGCCTTGGCGATACAGCACCAGGCCGGCATAGTACTGGGCCGCCGCGCGGATCTCGGGATCGGCCTTTGCCTCATTCAGGTAGACCAACGCCGAGGCGTCTTCGCCGAGACGATACGCGGTGACGCCCAGGAAGAACTCACAGATCAGTCGTTCGCTCCCCTGCTTGTAGGCACGCTCCAGCCACGGTTTGGCCGCCGCGTATTGGCCGCTATCGAAGTAGATGATGCCCAGGTCGAGGGCAGCGTGCGCCAACGACGGATCCAGCGCCAGCGCCCGCTCGAGATCCGTTGTCGCCGCGACCCTCTGATTGAGACGCACCGCGGTCAAGCCGCGGTAGTAGAGCGCGATTGCGTCAGTGGGATCCGCCTGGACAGCCTGATCGAACAGCCGATTGGCCTGCTCCCATTGCCCGCTGCTGAAGGGTATCAAGCCGCGCACGTACAGGGCATGCGACTGCACGTTGGCGCGCGCCGGCACAGCAGCTGCCGCCACACTGAACACCATGCAGCCGAGCCCGATGATCGTGCGGCGCGCCATCCGCATCGGCTCAATCCACCGAACCACCGATGAGCGCATTCGGTGTGTCGGTTGGCGTCTCGGTCGCCGTAGGCGTCGCGATCGAGATGACCGTCTCAGTTGGAGTTGGGGATTCGGTCGGCGTGTCGCCCAGCAGTGGCGTATCGGTCGGACTCGCAGTCGCGGTCGCCGTTGGCGTGAGTGTCGGTGTAGCAGTGTCCGTCGGTGTTCCCGGCAACGCGGTGTCCGTCGGCGTCGGCGTCGCGGTTGCCGTCGGCGTAATCGTCGGCGTCCCGGTCTCGGTCGGCGTCTCCGTCGGCAGCGGTGTCTCCGTCGGCGTCGGCGTCGGCGTCGCGGTTGCGGTCGGCGTGATCGTTGGCGTGCCGGTCTCGGTCGGCGTCTCCGTCGGCAGCGGTGTCTCCGTCGGCGTCGGCGTGGCAGTGGGCGTTGGTGAGAGCGTCGCGGTTGGCGTGTCGGTGGGCAGCGGGGTATCAGTGGGCGTCGCCGTTGCGGTCTCGGTTGCGGTAGCCGTCTCCGTCGGGGTCGCGCTCGGGAACAAGGTGGCCGTCGCCGTGGGCACCTCGGTCGGGGTGTCCGTCGCCGTGGGAGTTGGCGTGCGCGTCCGGCTCGCCGTTGCGGTCGGCGTAGCGGTTTGCGTTGCCGTCGCAGTATCGGTTGGCGAGTGCGTTGCCGTACTGCTTGGGGTGCGCGTCGACGTATTGGTTGGCGTCCGCGTCGGGGAACTCGTTGGCGTACGCGTCAGCGGCAGCGTCGCCGTGGATGTCGGGGTTTCAGTCGGCACCTGCGTCGGAGTCGCGGTTGCCACTTCGATGCCCGTGGTGAAGCTATACTGGAAGTTGGCAAATGAGCGGATGGTCGGCGCGGCGAGATCGCTCGCGCTGATGACCACCGGCACGGACGCGCTCGGCGGATAGGGCGTTGCGGAGTCGAAAGCGAGCTGAAACCCCGCCACTTGCTGGTTTGCCGTACAGGGAACATCGCCGGCATCGTCGCAAGGAACGAGCGTGGCCCCGCTCTGCACCGTTCCGTTGACCACAACCGGCGCGCCGTTGATGGTCACATTGATACTGGTTTCGTCGATGCCGCCAACGGCGGTCACGATGGCGCATGCAACCGTCGCCGAACGCGAGACACCGGTCGCTCCAGGAGCCGGGGCGAAGTCCGTCACGAAGGGTTGAGCGATCAACTCGACATTGCCGGCATCACAGCCGGGAACCGCGGCAGCGCACGGGTCAACAACTTGACCGCCGACAATACCCACGGCGAGCGCGGCACTCGCGTAGGATGGCGGAATGGCAAAGCTGTCGAGTATCGCGTAGTTGTTGAACGGGATGTCGTAACCGAAGACTTGGATATCGACCGTGCCCGGGGCCAAGCCATTGATCACCACATCACGGGTCTGACTCGGATCAACAAAGCTGCGCACCTCGATCGCACCGGCACGCGATACCCGCACCTCGACCGTCGAGACGCTGGGCGGGATGACATTGGTGCCTGCAAAGCTCCGCGGCCGACTGCTCGCTCGGGCCGGGCTTGCATGCGTGGAGCGTTCCCACGCGGCACGGAAGCTCACGCCGCCCAATGGTGGCGCCGCACCGCCGCCGCCCCCGCAGCCCATCACAGCGATCGCGCAAGCGGCCAGCAACCCGGCGACCGCTACCGACCGCCTGACCCGCTCCGAGCTTGGCACCCGCAACCCATCCTCCTGTTCCCAACCGGCTCTGCCAACCACGGAGTCGCATACAACACCCTGTCCGCGCTGGTCAAGGCCGACCGGCCGCATCGGCAGCGCAGGCGTCGACGCGCTACGGACGGCGCGGCGCGCGTTGACTGCGCACGGCTACTGGCGCAGCGCCGGCTGGTCGATGCTGATCTGGTAGCTCGCGGGGGTCGGGCCGGTCACCTTGATCAGCGCCGCGAGATCTCGGCCCAGCGGTAACATCTGGTCGGAGCCATCCGCGAAACGTCCGAGGAAACCAAAGGCTTGCGTGAAGTCGGTAATCATTCCACCAAACCCTGGCGTCACTGCACCTGAGATCTCGGTATTGAAGTTGACGAGATCGGCGGCGCCGCGCATCAGATACCACCCCGCAGCCATGCCATCAGCCCCCGTACAGCTATTGCTGTCCAACGCGCCGTTCCGGATGTCACCAAACGTGACCGTGCTCAGCGGACAGTTGGCGAGGCGGAGCAAATAAGTGCCGCGCACGGTCTCGTCGCCGGCCGCAACCATGAAGCCGTATGTACCACTGGTCACCACGGGCATCTCTACAAGATCCGCGCTGCACCCACCATCGGGCGTCTGCAACCCCTGCGCGTTCAACCCAACGACGCAGCCGTTGATCGGCGGCAAGATGCTCGCGGCACGTTGACCCGGCGCCGCCGGGCCGGCGAAGGTGTACACATCATACTTGCGCCCCGGTGTCAGCTCGCAGTCGGAGTTCTGAAAGCTACCGCTGATGATCCCCGGCACCGCGGCGGTCGTCGGGCAGGTCTGCACCTGCACGCTAAATCCCGGCAGCGGCGGGGTGAGATCCACGGGTCCACTGGCGAGCGACGTCGAGACTTCGACGAAGTACACGCCATCAACCGGCAGAATGCGATTGATCCGCGCGTCCGTCGTCTGCGGAACAAAGAGGTCGTTGTCGTTGTAGATCTTGGAGCCGTCGGGAGCCACCAATCGGACCGCAGGGTCCACATCCTGTGACGTCATTGAAACGCTGACGAACTGGCCGGCCTTGCCGATGAAACCGTAGGAACGAAACGGCAGCCCGCCAAATCCCTGGCAGTCCAGAGACGAGAATGTCGAATTCTTCGCCACGTCGGCCGTCAAGCCCCCTGCAATCGGACACTTCTGTACAGCGAGCGTGTAGTTGACGATCTGGCCTTGATCGGTCGGGTCGCTAGGATCCGGTTGATCCAGGGCGTTATCGTTCGCCGCGACAATCGTGTACGTGCCCGCCGACGCGAGGGTCGCCGCTATCTGCGCTTCCCCGTCTACGAAGGATTGATTGTCGTCATCCTGGGCGACGAGAGGGTTCCCGGCGCTGGCAGGCCCGTAGAGGAACACGTGTGGCTCGTCATCCGAATTGAAAATCCTGGCGCTGATGACATCACCGGCGGACGCCGTAAACGTATAGATATCGGCACTGCTCAGTGGCTCGGGCTGATCATCAAGCCCATCACCGACGCCGGGAATCGGCACCGGCGGGCTACAGCCTTTGCTGAAGTCGCCGAAGAGCTGGCCGGTCATGACCAACTGGCTGGCGGATGGAATCGTCCCCAGCGCCTTGGGGACACAGGCGGGTGCCCCGGGAGTCAACACGCTCAAAAGGTACGAACCGAAGCCGCCATTTCCCCCCGCAAGCAGGGTATACGTTCCAGGCACGGTCGCCAGAAAGCGCGCCCCGGCATCCGTAAACGGATAGAGGTCACTGTTGATCGCCGGTGCCGAGTCGTCGTCCTCGTCCGGACTGAACAACTCGTAGCCATCGGGTCCAATCACCGAGAACACCGGATTGATATCGTCATTGTAATTGGTCTGTCGCATGAGAATCTGCAAGCTGAGAGGGACCTGCGCCGCGCCGACGGTGAACGTATACGTGTCCACGGCGCTGGATCCGTTGGCCCCCGGAATGCCGGGGTCGGGGCAGTGCGTCGCATCCAAAGCGCCGAACCGAGCCGTGGTCGGCAAGGTGAGAGGAATCGGCGTCGGACACGAACGCACCGAGGCGGTCACTTGATAGGTCCCGAGTTGCATTGCCGACCTCGGCGCCGAGGTGACATAGACATAGTAGGGTTGCGACGTGGTCACGATAAACTCGACCGGCGGGCCCTGGAACACCGCTCCGAACTGCCCACCAGCGTCGATGATCTCGACAAAAGGCGCGATCGGTTGAGTCGCCGCGGTGGCCACGACGGCGATCATGATGGCTTGGCCCGGCGTACCGGTGATGGCATAGACGTCCGTGTAGCGCACGTCGTTATCGCCATATTGGCGCGGGCAATCACCTGTGGTCAGCTCGCCGTTCGTGGTCCCCAATGGCAGATTCTGAATCATGCAGGTCGGCGTCGGCGATGGGGTCGATGTGGGCGTAGACGTGATCGTTGGGGGGGGCGTCGGCGTCGCGGTAGGCCGCGTTGGCGTGCGGGTGGGCGTCAACGTGGGCGCACACGGCATGCCGTTCAAGCGCAGGACGGCAACGACGTCAGCCGCACTGAGGATCGCGTCGTCGTTGCCATCCGCCTGGAGCAGCACCTGCGGCTCGACCTCGTCAGCGTCGAAGAGCAGCGCCGGCAGCGCAGCTGCGTCGGCGGTGTCGACGATGCCATTGTCGTTCACGTCCCCGCGGCACAGATCCTGGGCGCCGGCCAGCTGCGTCATCGAGGCCAGGCACCAGACCACTAGACCGGCCAATAGTTGTTGCTTGGATAACATGGACGTCTCCGACCGCGGCAAGTAAGGTCGCCATGGTTTCGCGAACTCAGGTGATAAGTCAATAAACATTCGGCGGAACATGCGCCGGCGACGACGGCGCGAAGCCGCGCCCGCGCGGCGCGGTAGATTGCCAGTGCGCGGGTCGGATGGCTATACTGCGCGCGTGGCCCGGGCCAGGTCAGCAGCCGCACCAACGCACGAAATCGAAGAGTTGCGCCGCGTCTTGGACGAGCACAATCGTCGCTACTACGTCCTCGACGACCCGTCGATCTCGGACGCCGAATACGACCGGCTGTTCCGCCGGCTGGTCGACCTGGAAACCGCGCATCCAGAGCTCATCGATAGCGCGTCGCCCACGCAACGGGTCGGCGCCGCTCCGGCAGCGACGTTCGAAAGTGTACGCCACTCGCTGCCGATGCTGTCCCTCGGCAACGCGATGAACGAGGAGGAGTTCCGCGAGTTCGACGACCGTGTCCGCCGCCTACTGCGCACCGATACGGTCGAGTATGTCGCCGAGCCCAAGCTCGACGGCCTGGCGATCGAGCTCGTGTACGAGCACGGCAGACTGACCGTCGCCTCGACACGCGGCGACGGCACGACCGGCGAGAATGTAATCGCCAACATCAAGACGATCCGCAGTGTGCCCGCACGGCTGCGCCGCGAACGCGATGCACCAAGCATTCCCGAGCGCCTCGAGATCCGCGGTGAGGTGATCTTTCCGAAAGACGCGTTTCGGCAGCTCAACACCGAACGTGAGGCGCAGGGCGAGCCGGTGTTCGCCAACCCCCGCAACGCAGCCGCAGGCTCACTGCGCCAGCTCGACCCGCGCATCACCGCCAGGCGCCGCCTCGACATGTTCTGCTACGCGCCGGGACAAATCGTCGGTATCGAATTCGCCAGCCACTGGGAGTTCCTCCAAGCCCTGCACGCCTGGGGGTTGAAAACCAACCGGGCACGCAACCGCATCTGCAACGGCGCGGAAGAGGTCGTGACGTATCACCGCGTAACCGCCGACGAGCGCGCGGGACTCTCCTACGAGGTAGACGGGATCGTCGCCAAAGTGAACAGCCTCGCGCTCCAGCGCCAGCTCGGCGAGGTATCACGCTCGCCGCGCTGGGCCATCGCCTACAAATTCTCGGCGCAGCGAGCCACGACGCGGGTCAAGAATATCGTCCCTTCGGTCGGCCGCACCGGCACCATCACGCCGGTGGCCGAGCTCGAGCCGGTGCAAGTCGGCGGGGTCACCGTATCGAACGCCTCCTTGCACAACATGGACGAGGTCGAGCGCAAAGATGTACGGATCTGGGACAAGGTGATCATCGAGCGCGCCGGTGACGTCATCCCGTATGTCGTCGGCGTCGTCACCGATCGGCGCACCGGTCGCGAACGCAAGTTCCACATGCCGGCGCACTGCCCCGTGTGCCACAGTCCGGTGGTGCGCGAAGAGGGCGCGGCGGCCTATCGCTGCATCGGTATCAGCTGTCCCGCCAAGCTGCGCGAATCCATCCGCCACTTCGCCTCCAAGCACGCGCTCAACATCGACGGCGTCGGCGACAAGCTCGTTGCGCAACTGACCAGCACCGCATTGGTCAACTCCGTCGCCGATCTCTACGACCTCACAAAGACACAGCTTCTTGAGCTGGACCGTATGGGCGACAAATCGGCGCAGAACCTGCTCGACAACATCGAAGCCAGCAAGCGGACGACGCTGGCGCGCTTCATCTACGCGCTCGGCATCCCGCAAGTCGGTGAGCACATGGCCGACGTGTTGGCGGACCACTTCGGCAGCGTCGAGGCCGTAGAGAACGCCAGCGAAGACGAGTTGCTGGCGGTGCGTGAGGTCGGACCTGAAACGGCACGTGAAATCGGCGCCTTTTTCAGTCTGGACCAGAACCGCGTCGCCATCGCGCGCCTGCTGAAGGCCGGCGTCCAGCCACAAGCGACGCACCGCACTCGCAGCGGCACCCTCACCGGCAAGACGTTCGTGTTGACCGGCGCGCTGTCCAAGCCACGCGATGAGGTCGCCCGCATGATCACCGCGCATGGTGGCCGCGTGACCTCGACCGTCAGCAAGAGCACCGACTACATTGTCGCCGGCGAGGATCCGGGCTCGAAGCTCGCCAAGGCAAAACGGCTGGGACTGCAGATCATCGACGAACACGGGCTCGCGACGCTGCTGCAATGACCCCGAATCCCGCACCACCGACGCGCCTCCACCTGCTTATCAGCGGCCGCGTGCAAGGCGTCGGCTTTCGCTATGCCGTGCTCGCCGAAGCACGGCGCATGGGCATTCGCGGCTGGGTCCGTAACACGCAAGATGATGGCGTCGAGCTGCTCGCCGAAGGCGATGCATCCTGCCTGCACCGCCTGGTGACCTGGAGCCACGGCGGACCGCCGGGTGCTCTCGTCAAGGACGTCGACGCGCGATGGCTGCCGGCGACCGGTGAGTTCGACGACTTCTCGATCCGCCGCTGATTCCCGGCTGCCCCCCGAAACCACACTGACAATCGCCGTTGCACGCCGACAGTATCGGCGTGCAACGGCAGTCAGCTGCGGACTGGATGGGCTTCCTGCTTACGGAACACAGCTCCCCGGAGAATCGTTCTTGTCGACAACGTCGATGACCAGACGCGTCGTACTGTTGGTTCCGTCCGAGTCGCCGCCCGGACCACTGGCGCTCACCGTCGCAATGCACCGCTGCGGCGCAAGCTTGTTCGGCGTGCACCGCGCCGTGGTTGCCGTAACCTGGAGGGTCCCGCTTCGCTTCATGCCGCCGGCTACCGTCGCCGAGGGTTGGATACCGGAGAGCGCGCTGAGATCCACCGCGCCCACGGTTCCCGCCGGACACGTCCCGTCCGCGGCGCTGCCGGTGATCACGTCGCCCGGCGACTCGCCGGCATCCGCATTCCCGACCTTGGGCCTGACGGTCATGGCCTTTGAGGTCTTCCCGCTCAGAATGTTCAGTGTCACTGGATTGAGGCTGGCAATCGTCGACTCGTGCACCGCGATTTGATCCGGATCGTTGAGGTCGGTGATGCTGAGCTCCACGGGAAGCGTGTTGTTCGAGAGCGTCGGATCCCCGTTGAGCCCGACGTCCGCCGAAGACGTGAACCACAACGTGCACCGATGTGGCGCGCGGCGATTGAAGCTCGTAAACGCGCTCGAATTGATCGTGAGCAGGACCTTGGCCGTCTTCGCCTTACCATCCGCGATCGTGACACTATTCTGCGCGAGGGGCATGGCGGGCATGAAATCCGGCGTGCTGGCGACTGTGCCGAGCGGACCACAGTCGCTATCATCGACCACGAGCTTCACGGGGTATCCGGTCGTGTGCGTGAGGTCGGCGTTGCGCACCTTCACCATGAGGGTTTTGGTGACCGACGTCTTCCCAAGCGGGATGGTCACCGCCACCGGTCGAAGCGGCAGCACCACCGTGTCATGCACCGGATTACCGCAGGCATTGAGGAGCACGGTCACGACGTTCGTATCAAAGGCCGTCGTAACAATATCCGTTTTGCCATCGCCGTTGAAATCGCCGGCGGCGACAAAGGCGGGCTGGTGGCCGAGAGGAAAGTTGGTGGCCGACCCGAAGTGCCCGGTCCCATCACCCAACAACACGGACGCCGTTTGCGAGTCCTTGTTTGCCACCACCAGATCTTGCTTTCCGTCACCGTTGAAGTCCTCCACCGCAACCGAGCTCGGCTGCGTCCCCACCGTGGAGTCCGTCGGCGGTCCAAAACTCCCGGTGCCACCGCCACGCAGCACCGAGACGGTGCCGGCGTTGATATTGGTCACGGCCAAGTCCTGTTTCAGGTCGCCATCGAAGTCGCCGACCGCAGAGAAGGTTGGGCCGTCCCCGACCGGAAACGAGGTGGGGGCACCGAACCCGCCGGTGCCGTTGCCCAACAGCACCGACACCGTGTCGGCAGCGAGATTGGCGACGACCAGATCGTCGTGTCCGTTGCCGTCGAAGTCCCCGACCGCGGCGCCAAACGGGAACACCCCGACAGCGAAATGGGTGGCGGCGGCGAAGGTGCCGTTCCCATTGCCGATGAGCACCGACACTTCGCCGGAATTCGCATAGTCCATCACCGCCAGATCAGGAATCAAGTCGTTGGTAAAGTTCCCGATGGCGACGAAATAGCTCTGCGTACCGGTCGGGTAGGCGGTGGGAGTGCCAAAGCCGCCGAGGCCGTTGCCAAGCAATACCCACACCTCGCCGCCGTCGAAATCGGCCACCGCCAAGTCGATGTTCGTATCATTGTTGAAGTCGGCCGCCGCGACGAACACCGGGCTGGTGCCCACCGCGATATCGGTTGCGGTTCCGAAGCCGCCCGCACCGTTCCCGAGCAGTATCGAGACGCTGCTGGTAATGGCGTTGGACACGGCAAGGTCCAACTTGCCGTCATGGTTGAAGTCGGCCACCGCGGCGGACGCAGAACTGGAGCCCACCAGAAAGTCCTGAGGCGCCGTGAAGCTGGGCGCCGAGCACGTGACCGCCGGCGCGCGCGACGCGAGGCCAAGACAGCACCCCAGGGCAAGCACGGCGATCAGGCGCGACTTGCTTATGCCCAGAAATCTCTGCGAGCAGTTCGCCGCACTCGCGCGGTTCGTGAAACCCTTCATACGTTGGCTCTCCTCTCTACCCTCTTGTCTGCCAGCTGCGCATCGCCACGATGGAACCATCGTGGTTTTGAAAAGACGCGGAGCACACTACCGCGCAACTAGCTCTCGAGGTTGCCGCCTGCCATCAGATTGATTCCTCCACGGATGGGCATCTCGTGCGACCCAACCAACACGACGATCCACATCAACGCACCGTGGAGCATGAGCGTGGAGAATACGGCATAGCCTCAGCCTCTGGCAAGCTCTTTTCTGCGCGGGTTCTGCCGAGCCAGAGGACCAGCGTATCTTGCTTTCGGTGGGCCTGTGTGAACGTGTTGCTGGCAACGCGGCACACCACAGGAGCGATCATGGTCAATACCGTACTCGGCCGGTGCACGTCAGAAGAGCTGGGAGTCTCCTTGATGCACGAGCATCTCTTGATCGGTTGGCCCGGATGGGAAGCCGACGCCGCGGCGCCGCCATTTCCGCGCCGCGAGATGCTCAAGATGTGCATCGACCGCATGCACGAGCTCAAAGCGCTCGGCCTGCGCACCTTCCTGGATCCCTGCCCCATCGATCTCGGGCGCGATGTCGAGCTCATGGCCGAGGTGGCACAAGCCACCGGGGTGCACATCATCTGCGCAACCGGCCTCTACAAGGAAGACCAGGGCGCGCCTTCATACTTCAAGTTCCGCGCGCAGTTCGGTGACGTCGTGACGGAGATGAGCGAGGCCTTCATCAAGGAGTTGACGGAAGGCATCGGCAGCACGGGCATCAAGCCCGGCATCTTGAAGGTCGCCACGCAGGCGCACCGCATCTCACCGTACGAGGAGATGGTTCTGCGCGCCGCCGCACGCGCGTCAAAGGCGACCAACACCCCAATCACAACGCACACCGACGAAGGCACTATGGGCCGTGAGCAGCTGGACATTCTGGCCGCCGAAGGCGTCGATCTGAAGCGGGTCATCGTCGGGCACTCGTGTGGCAGCGCCGACCTGCGCTATCACGTCGACATGCTGGATCGCGGTTGCTACCTCGGCTTTGACCGCTTCGGATTGGACATCCTGCAACCCGACCGCTTGCGCAAAGCCGCGCTCATGGGCCTGCTCGGCATCGGCTTCCACCAGCAGATCGTCCTGTCGCACGACAGCGTCTGGTGCTGGCGCGGCCGGCCATTGCCGTTGCCGGAAGTCGTGGCGCCGAACTGGAAACCCACGCACATCTTCACGAACATCCTTCCGGCGCTGCGCGAGGCCGGCGTCGAGGAAACGAAGATCAACGCGATGCTGATCGACAACCCGCGGCGCTTCTTCTCCGGCGGAAGACCGTCCTGAAGACAGTCCTGAGTCCTGAGTGCTGAGTGCTGAGTCCTGAATGCTGAGTCCTGAGTCCTGAGTGAAGAGCAAAGGGGCTCAGTTCAAAATGCCGGATCGTGAGTACTGAGCCATGAGAGCCGGTAGGCGAAAACCTCAGTGCTCAGTGCTCAGGACTCAGGACCGCCCCCTACTCCGGATCGCGGAATGCGGCGGCGCGCTTCTGCATGTTAGCCTGTACCGCCTCCAACTGATTGGGGGTGCCGATGAGGGACACTTGCAAGCGCTCCTCGAGGCGCAAGCCTTCCTCCACGCTGACCAC
>CAZTDK010000091.1:0-13092 GCA_964611965.1 uncultured Binatia bacterium (SeqCode)
GGCGCACCCCATAGCACCCAGAGGCTTGCCAGAAAGCTTGCAGACAGCGCAACGATGACCGCCACGGTGTAGGTGAGGCTCGCGAGCGCCGCCATCCGGCGTTCAAGCCCGCGCGTGACGCCGCGCCAACCATCGAATGTCCACGCCTCGAAAAGACTGGGGAGCGGCGCGCCGCCCGGAGCCACATTGAAAAAATCGTAGGCGCGCTGGAATGGATCCACGTCGAAGACCAGATCGAGCGCGTGTCCGACGCGCGCCGCATCGCGCGCCGTGGCAGCATCGCCGGGCGTGACCGCGAAGTATCGACTCATCCCCGGCGTCGAGCCCTTTGGGGTCAAGAACAGCACCTTCATCGGCGCTCCCGCGCGCACGAGCTCGACGCGCACATGGTTCTTCACGATTCCGACATTGGCATTGGTGACATCGTCACCCAACTGCCCTGCCTGCGCCATGCGGATGAGGCGCTCAAAGGCCGCCTCACTGTCTCTGGTCAAGGCCAGATCACGCCACCGCTGGGCGACGATCTCATCGTGCTCGCTCAACGCCGGAGCTTGCGCCCACGCCGGCACGTTGCAGCACGACGCAATGCAGAGAAGTGCCGCGAGGTGAAGTGATCCACGTATCGACATCAGCCGGCTTCCATGATCGGCGACAGTGGATCGCCCGGCTGCGTCTCGAACACGCAGGGGGGATAGCGGATCTCCGAGGTCTCGGAGGGACATGCGGCCGTGCCGAAGGGCTTCTCGATCACCAGCAATCCCGGGGTGCTGTTCTCCGCATGCAGGCGTATGCGTGTGGCCGGGAGCGTGCCCTCGACTCGAACGCCCTCGGCGCGCGTGATGCGCCACTCACAGCCGGGCGGGAAATGATCGATCAAGGTCAGCTCCCGACTCTCGCCGGCGAGCGGCGACAGTGGGATCTCGTAGGTGGCGATGTAAGGCGCGGGCGCATCCAGGTTGTGGATCTGCGGAAAGGACCGCGTCGCGAAGAGAAAGCGCTCCGGATTGAGAACACCGGGATCTGGGGGAGCCGCGGCGGAACACAGCGGGGGATGCTCCGAGTCGACGAAGCGGCGACAGGCTACCAATCGGTCGGGCTCCATCCAGGATTCAATCTCCCGCAACACCGCGACCTCTGTGCGTCCTGGCAGCCTGTCGGACTGGGCAGTCCCTAGCGACCAATCCTGTCCTGAGGCTCCCCGAAGGGGGGAGCGTGCCATGGAAGAGACGCCGACCGCAGGTCCCAGGGACACGATGTCGCGCCGATCCACCCCGGCCAACGCGGCAACGAGGCGCTCGCTGGACCCCCGCACCACTTGCAGCTGCCGGCGGCCACGTTCGGGAAGCGACTGCGGTGCGGCGGCGTTCACCGACATGCCGACCAGCAGCTCTCGGCAGGCGCGGCTTTGCAGGTGAAAAACCAGGCTCTCATAGCCCCACCCGCGCTGCGCTGCTCGGTCGGCGATCGCGCTCGCCTCCGCGAGCGTCCAAGGCTCCGGTAGCGCCAATGGCGGTCCGAAGTGATCGAGGCGCGGCGCCAGAAACGCCAAGCCACCGAGTGCCGCCGCGGTGGGAATCCAACGCAGCGGACGGAACCATCGGGCAACGATCTCGAACGGCAGCGTGACCAGCGCCGCGGCGAGCGTGGCGGCGGGACCGAGGATCGGATGCCAGTAGGTAATGCCGTAGTGATGTCGTTGCACACAGACCAACCACAACGCTCCAAGACCAAACGGCAGCACCAGAATGAAGCCGATGGCCCATGACCGCGCGTCCCGGGAGAGACAGCGGAATCGGGGCCCCAGGGCCGCTGACAGCAGCACGAGAACCAGGCCGCCGGCCAACACCGGCAGCAGCCGGCCGTAGCGCGCCAGACCGATCAGATTGGCGAGCAGCGCCGCACGCGACGCGAGGAAGTAGGTGACAACGAACACCATGCACGCCGCCACCAGCGCCCGCCACGGCCGCGGCTGCGCGAGCACGGCAATCGCGAGGAACGGTGCCACGAGACTCAGTGAGCCGACATGGACGTTGATGCCCGCGCCGAGCGCGAAGGCCGACAGCAACAGGAACCGGCGCCGCGGCGACAGGCCGAAGCACAGCAGCCCGGCAGCCGTGATGACGTCCGGGAAAGCCGCGACACTCGGGTTGATCAATTGACTGGCGTACGGGTTGACGCTCAGCGCCGCGGTCATGAGAACCGCCGCGGGGAATGCGATGGATGGTCGCAGCCAGCGCCCGACCACGAGAAAGAGCGTTGCCACGCTCACCGCCAGCAGCACCAGCACCACCGTGCGCTGGCTGGCGGTGTCACCGCCGAAGAGCCGCACCGCGATCAACACATCGAGCCAGACGGCGCCCTGGTGGAATCCCGGCACGGATGTCGGGGCGCCGATCAAATGACAATCGCCGAGGTCGGTGCAGTCACGCGCCAGCAGCTGATCACGAACGCCGTCGTCGGTGACCGTGAACGGCGGGTTGACGTGATTGAGCCATGCAAACGCCGCGACGGCAATGACGATGGCGAGCAGCATCGGAGCGCGTTGCGGTCCACGCCCGGCCGACGACGCGCTCCGCGAGGCGTTCATCTCAGCGGCCATCCGCTGATTGCCAACCGGAGCCGCTGATTCAATCTTAGACGTTGCGCGCTACGCCGCGTCGACGTCACGCTCAATCACCGCGAGTTCACGAACCCGTTCGTCCTCGGCGCCGACCAGCTCAATCAACTTGGCTCTCACGAAGCTGCGATCCAGGGACTGCCCCTGTTCTCGAAGGACCGCTTCCACATCGGCGAGGTCCTTGCGGCGAAAGAACATCATCTTGAGCACAACGAGATCCTCAGGACCAAGAATCCAGGCAGGCCGGCCTAGCAAGACGATTTGGCGGCGACGCGTCGCCAACTCCGCGTAATACGCAATTGCCGGTACGAACACATCGACTCGTAGCCCGGAGAGATGGCCGCGAAATTGTCCCTCGGAAGTTGCGCGCTGCTGCAGGGAGTCCGCATCTTCGTCGGCGACGAACCCGGCTTCAGCCAAAGCCGACAAGGTCTGGGGCAGCGCTTCTGGTGGAACCGCGAATACGTTGATGTCCAGGTCAACAGTGGCGCGTGGCACGGCGTAGAAGCCGAGAGCGATAGCACCACCGATGGCATATGGGAGCCCATGACCTTCCAGCGCGTCGGCCACGACACGTGCCGCTTCTGCGGCGGTGGGCAAGTCATCCATTGCGCCGTCGAGCGGCCAGGCGACGCAAATGGGCACGTGTCGAGGCTGGGACGGCATCGATGTGCTCTAAGCGCGCCTTGCCGTCTGCACATCCCTCAAGCAGCTGCATGGCAGTCCGGCACGCCGACTCGATCGCCTGCGCTCGCTCGGCAACCGAGCGCTTCGACCACAATGGCGTCGGCATCAGCTTCGGCCAGCGCGACTCGCTCATGATATTCGTCGTCTACACCGAAGCGCCGGACGCGACAAGATGAAGCCGTGCGGGAGGGTGAGGGTACTTGAATCACCCGGTCCAATTTCCCGGAGACGGTAGAACCCCAGCGGAAGCGGATTGCGCGCGTAGACCTCGCCACGATAGGCCTGCGCCGGCACCTCGGCTTCCACTAGCGCTTCCAACCGAAACCGTTGCTCGATGGCACGACACTTCGGGTTCATTTCGAACCCCGCGCGCTCGCCCTCTGGTACGAGATCCAGGGTGTAACAGTTGCCGCTGCGGTAGTAGATGAAGCAGCCTTCCGCCGATGGGTCGGCGAGCAGGTCGTCGATGTCGAGCAACCCGCCCGGCGCGAGATATGAAAACGGAACGAATCCCGCGTCCATGCCGTTCAACAGAGTGACCACGCGGCATGTTGGGGCAACGCCGGCCAGCCCGTTGCGAAACAGTTCATATTCCCGCTGCGGCGTCCACATGCGCCCGAGCAGGTCGAATCCCGGCAGCGCCGCCAGGCAGACGATACCGAGAGCAATCATGCGCGCGCCGGGCAGCTCCCTTCGTAGGAGGCGCCGCAGCAGATCGAGAAACGTGGCAACGCCGAGGCCTGCTAGACCACAGGCCAGGTACATCGCGGGCAGGTGATAGCGCGCATTGGCGTACTGCGGCATCGACGCGATTGCCATATGTCCGTCGATCATGATGGAGGACAAGATGGTAGCGGGGTAATCAAGCGGGAGTGCAACGAGAACTGCCATCAGCCAAAGCGTGCCCGAAGACCGGTATCGGTACAGCAGCGCCGCCATCGCGCCGAGCCCGACGAGCAGACCCAGCAGACGCGGCGTGGTGTCGGGATCAGCCCACGGGCTCCCGAAGACGGACCCCAGCAGGACGAAGCCGGTCAAGTGGCGCGCATTGCCTGTAAGCGCCCAGCTCGTCGCCACGACGTTGAGCGCGACGAAGAGCAGCGCGCACAGCGCAAACGACGGACGCCACAACCGGGCACGCCAGTCTGTCGGGACGCCGCCGGCGAGTGCGACGAGTGTCGTTGGCACGATCAGCCATGATCCTTCCGGCCGCAGTTGCAACGTGGCCGTGAGCAGCCCAAGCGCAAGCGCCAACGCTCCCATTGACCCGGATTCCGCATATTGATCGAACGCGATTACCGCGCCGAGGAGGGCGGCGCACAACAGAATATACGGGGTATCGGAAGCGGAGAATCGCGCGATGAGCGGCGTGACCGCCAGAGCCGCGGCGGCAGCGATTGCCGCCATGGGATCGGCGAAGCGCCGTCGAATCACCGCATAGAGAAGCGGTACCGACAGGGCGCCGACGATGCGGTTGATTGTCCAAATGGTCTCGTCATGCCGCGGCAGCACGTCGAAGATGAGACGCAGCAGCGCCGCCCACCCGGCGCGCCTGGTGCCGCCTTCTTCGATCACCGCACGGATGTCTGACGGACCCGCGTGCGCCATCCACCGGAGCAGCAGCGCGACCGCGGTGAGCAGCACGATTATCCGCGCATCGCCGCGCGCCATCACCACACGTCCCCGCAGTCGCTTGAGACCCACCACCACAGCCCCGAGGAGCACGAGGAAGAAGCTCTCGCCGACCATGATCCAGCTTCCGCCTTCGCGGGTAGAGAGCATGTCCTCGGCGGCGCGGCGCAGTCTTTCCGTCAGGTCGCCGCCGGGCTCGGGGCTGCCCGCACTGCACGCTGCCAGTGTCCGCTGCAGCTCCCCATTCTGCCACCACGCGCTGATCGGTGCGGCTGCCCGAGTGACTTCCGCTCGATCGAGCCGCGCCCGCGTCGTCGAGGTCGACAGCCGCGTCCCGGATGCGTACAAGGCGATCGCGAAGCTCCCGGTACCGCCGCGGCGGCGAAACAGCAGACTCACGATGCCGTGCGTGACCCGAACCGCCTCGACCTCGTAGCCGCATACGCTGTGCTCCGCCTGGACACGTACGAAATCGGTATCGCACGTGGATGCCCGCGTCGGCGCCGCACACAACACCATCGACGCCACCCAGAGGGGAAGAAGGCACTGCCGGCACATTTGGACAACAGACAACAGACTCGGGGACAACAGACAAGAGACGGAAACGGTCGCTAATAATGGGGTTCTCTATCGTCTCTCAGTCTGTTGTCTGTTGTCCGATGTCTGCGAGCTCAACGCCTCCAGCGATACAGCCCGGCATGCGGGCGCTTGCCGTGGAAGAAATTCACCGTGGCGCGCGGCGACGTCGTGACTTCTGCAATCGCTTCGAGCTGTCCGGTGCGCCGGACTTCCGCGCACCGCCGCTGCAGATACTCAGCCGCCTTGTCCGCCCGGTCATGCACCAACGGGTCGTCTGGATCATCGCGAATTTCGCACGCCACGCTCTCGTAGTAGGCCACGCATCCGGGGCTGTCGAAGACCGAGGCGAGGGTGGCGGGCAGCTCGCGAAATGGCAGTTGCGGCTCATCGAGCACCAGCGGCGAGCGGGGCAAGTCCAAACAACAATCCAGGTCGTGCGCGAAGACGTCGGCGCGCATCGGCACTGCATACACAGTACAGCCAGCCGGCAAGCGGCTCAGTGCGCTGCGCAGGAAGGTGTATTCGTCCTGAAACGCAGAGCGCACCGCGTACGCGCCACGCGCCGCCAAAGCGCTCCAGAGGCCGAGGACCACAATCGCGACAGCCGCCACCGCTGCGCGCCGCCGCGGTGGCGCCAGGGCGAGCAGCATCTCGAACCCCTGCCCCGAGGCAATCAGGAAGATCGGGATCGTGAACAGGAAATAGCGCGCTCCCAGCACCTCGTCGGGGACGAAGGTGCGCCCGAGAGCCACGAAGGCAACTATCAATGTGCCGGCGACGCGCACCAGAAGCAGCGGCCGACGCACCAGCATTGCCGCGACGCCAAGCATGGCCAGCAGAACTGCGGACAACGACATCCAAGCCGGATCGCCGGTCGCCAATTGCCAATACTGCGGGAGAAATACGCGCAATGCGAAGATGCGCCCCGCGGACTCCGGCAAGGGATGATGCGATGGCAGCGCGATGCCGCGGTACGCCGTCGCGACCGTCAACGCCGCGACCAGGCCTACAATTGCGATTCGCCATCCGAGCGACCAGCCGTGCACAGCACGGTCGCGCTCGACGCGATCCCGCAAGAAGGGCCACAGCAGGACCAGTGAGGCTTGCACCGTCATATCGACGCGCGTTGTGCAAACGGCAGGGAACAGTAGCGCCGTCAGAAACAGCCATGCCCAGTCGCTCGTGCGTACGGCGCGCAGCCAGGCGAGCAGCAAACCCAGACAGAGCGTCGAGGCCAGGATATGCTCGCTCGCGCTCGCCGACAGACGCGCGTGAAACGGCGCGCAGACCATGAGCATGAGCGTCGCCGCGGCGGCTTCCAGTCCGATGTGCAGTTCCCATAACACGCCCAGCAGCAGCGGGAGTGCCGCCGCGCCGAGCACGAGCTGCGAAAGAATCAGCGCGCGCGGGTTCCAGATGCCCGCGTCGCGCAGCAGCGATTGGAAAGCAAAGTAGCCCGGCCCGAACCGCATCCACGGCGGCGGGCCGAAGGCGGGCAAGACCTCCGCGTACCAGTTGCCCAACGAGAACGGCAGGGCCGCACGCAAGGCCAGCGCACCGGAAAAGGCGACGATGCCGAGCACACCCCACCCCCAATCGAGCCGGCGCCACCGCATGGCCGCGCGCCCGAAGAGAAACAGGCCGAGCAGCGTGATCACAACGAACACGACGCGCGCGCCGCGATACAACGGGTCGTCGACGCTGCCAATCTTCCCAGCGGGTGTCTCCTGGCCGACCTGCTTCTCGAGCGCCTCGATCAGCGGGATGACACTCGGACAGCGCGCCGCGACTTCCCGAGGGACATCAATGACGAAGGACCCGACGTGCCCCATGGAGTCCGGCGCGCATTCCCGCGGCACGACGGCGATCGGGGGCAGGCGCGCACCGTGGTACGACCAGCGTGCCTCGAGACGGGCCCGATCAGTTTCAATGCCCTCGAACGTACAACCCGCTTCTGCCGGAGGATGGTTCAGGATGGCAAACAAGCGCTCCGTCGTGACGCGCGAGATTCCCTGCGGGCAGGCAGCGGTCTCGGCGTGTGCCGGCAACGCGGCGCCCAGGAGCATCAGCGCGAACGCCGCCAAGAGCTGAGGGGTTACCAACAGCGAGACTTTCCCCATTAGCCATCGACCGACCGGCATCTCAAGTTGACTCTCCCACTACCGCGGACGATACTCGTTGGAGCTCACTCCCACGGAAAAAGCAAAGCCACAATGGAAGCCCCTCCCTGGCCGCTCCTGGCGCCGTTGACCGAAGGGGCAACGCTCGGTCTTGGCTGGGTGCTCGAATCGCTGAGCCCGGTACGCGGCGGCGCCGCGGTCTTGCTGCTGCGGCATGAGCAACAGGGGGTCGCGCGTGTCTCGATCCGCCGCAACGACGGCGCGCCGCTGGGAGTGGCCCACACCGAGCGCCTGGACTTCATCCTGATGAACGGCGGCGGCGGCAGTGGGGAAACGGAGAAGACCGTCGAAAGGGTCCTGCGCGCGGTGGCGGATCTGCTGCGCAAAAGGGAGCGTCTGGCAGCCGACGACGACCTCTTGGCCACGCTGCAACCGCATCCTGAAGCGCGCACACCGCAAGCGGCGGCGGTCCCCAAGGCGGGGCTGGCAGCGCTCGCACGGCCGGAGATCAGCCTGGAAGCGTTGCTTGCCGAGCTTGAGTCCGCCGATCCCGCCACGTACGGCCTGGGCTTCCAACCGGACCGAGGGCCGGGTCACGAGGATCTTCGGATACTGAATCTGCGCGGTACCGGCGCGTGTGACAGCGAATGCGCCTTCTGCATCGAAAAATTCAATCCGGCGCACCGGCCGATGCTGAAGACGGATACGACGCGCGCGCTGATCCTCAACTCCGCGGGCGCGTTCGACATGCTGTTCTTCGCAATGGGTGAGCCGACCATCCACCCGAAGCTGTTCGAACATGTGGAGCTCGCCAAACAGGTCGGCTTTACCTGCTTCGGCATGTCCTCACACTTCCGCACCTTCGCCGATCCGCGCTTCGCACTGCGCATCCTGCGCGCCGGCTTCCAGTTTTTCGACATCTCGCTGCACGCTGCCGATCGCGCATCGCAGTTGGATGTCAATCCGATCGCCGACAACGGCGAGTCGTTGTTCGAAGCGCTCAAAGGTCTCGCGGTCCTTCTCCGCCTGGCGCAGGTCCTGGGAATTCGCATCAGTGTCACGCACAAGATCGTCGTCTCGCGGTTGAATGTGATGCGATTGGAGCGGATTTTCCGGGCCACGTACGACCGTGGCGCGCGCCATTTCATCATCCAGCCCGTGCGCACCCTTGGTCTGGCGCCGGATCTGCAGGCCAAGCTCGCGATTGCGGAGGAAGGCATTCTGCCGCATCTCAATGAGCTGCTGCGACGCACCGAGGGCCTGGACGCCACCATCAAGCCGTACGGGTTCTCCCGCCAACAGCTGGTGCCGGCGCGCCACGTCGAGTCCGAGCAGAATCGCGTCAAGAACATCTACGGCAAGGCCCGGCGTTCTGACAGGTCGCAGGTGCAACCCACGCATCCGGAGCCGGGCGGGCCGGGAACACGCCGCGACGGTGGCGCGGACGGCAGCGCCGCGTGGCCTCTCCTGCCGACAGCAGAAACGCAGCGACCAACGGACGGGCGTTGCTGGGTCGAGGTGCGAAAGGCCGAGGCCGGGCGGTTGACCTTTGCGTCGGACGGCAGCGCTCCGGTCCTCGACGACGCCCTGCGGCGTGGCATGGACCTGATGTTCGGCTGCCGCATGGGGTCGTGCGGGATGTGCAGCGCTCGTCTGCTGGAAGGCGAGGTGGATCAGAGCACGCAGATCTTCCTCAGCGACGAGCAGATCGAGCAGGGGTTCGTCCTCTTATGCCAGGCGCGGCCAAGTTCAGATGTCGTCCTGCGTGTGTGTACGGACGACGAAATCGATCAACTGTAGGGCGAGACGCACCACTCGCGAAACTCATCCCCCTGGCCTGTCGATATTCTCGGGTTTGGGCATCTCGCGTGTAGGGGCAGTTCGGGAACTGCCCGAAAGGACGCATCGGCAGCACCGCCTGGGGCGATTCCCGAATCGCCTCCACATCCGAGAAAATCGGCAGTCCCTTCCAAGAAAGCGGGCCAGGGGGTGAGTTCGCGGCTACGGCGATGCCTACTGAATTGTTGGGCCAACCTGCCCGCATCCCCCGGCGTTCCGCCTTGATGGAGCGGAAGCCACCATGGTAGGACTACTCAATCTATGCTCTCCAGATTCAGCGCGCCGGAAGCCCAGACGATGCGCGAGCGGCTGCGGCGCAACCCCGTCGTTCGGCACGGTCCGGTGACGGCCCTGTTGATCCTGATCGCCGTGTGTGTCACTGGCCTCGGCGTCATCCTGCGCCAGCCGATGACCTTGCTGACCGTCGCTCCGCTCGGCGCCGTCGTCGTTCTGTACTTCAGACAAGTCAACTCCGGAAGGGAGCGATGTACCGGCCACTCTTCACCTATCCGGTCCTAATCGCCACCGGACTGCTGATCCTGCATTCCTGGTTGTTCCGCGGCCGGCGGAACACGCTGATCTTCTGGGGGGCAGGCTATCTCTTCGCCTTCGCGCGCGAGCTGATGTATCAAAATTTCCTGTCCAATTACCGATTCAGTGGGACCGACCTGAAGATCCTCAACGTGCCCGTCACCATTCCGATGGGATGGCTGTTTGAGGCGTACACCTCGCTGTACGTCGCGCAATTCCTCATCGGTGCCGACGCGGCGACGATGGCGGCAGGAGAGGCGCGAATCACAGCGCGCGACTACGGCACGCGGGTCTTGCCGGTGCTCGCCCTGGCGTGCGTCGTGACCAGCACCATCACCTGCGCCATCGAGAACGTCGCGGTCCGGATGCACTGGTGGGCGACCAAAGGTGGTGGGTACGGCATGAGCCCGGGCTGGGTCTCGGGTCACATGTTCACCGTCTTCTGGCTGCTGACGCTGTTGGTGTATCTCACGCACAAGCCGCTGCGGCTGCAGCGCAACCTCCTGTATGTCGTGCTGGCGCAGTGCTTCGTTGCCGTTCTTGAGTTGGTCGACTCGATTGGGCCGGCGGCGCAGCAGCACGACTGGGTCTACCCCGTCGTCTGCCTGGTGCTCGCGAGCTATCTGGCGGTGCTGTGCATGTGGTATCAGCTGCTCATCCTGCAGATGGTTATCTGGGGCATGGGCATGATGGGTGACCTCCCGTCGCGCCTTCTGGCGTCGCGGATCGGTGCCGGCACTGACATCACCTCCATTTGGCTCACCTGGACAATGAGCGCGATGCTCCTCTACGGCGTGTATTTGCTGGCCACCCAGCGGCCGGACCGGCCCGTCAACCCGACGCAGCTGCTGTGAACACGAGCTTAACAGCCCGTTGGAAAAGGAAGCTTACCCTTCGAGAGCCTCAGGGTGAGTTGAGAATCTCCAAAAGATTTCGGGAGCGGATCCGCTGATGCTGAGGCTCTCGAAGCATGAGGCGGGGCTTTTCAACGGGCTGTCTCCTTCCCCTTTCGTGATTTCGAACTTTCGTGCTTTCGTGATTCTCTGATGGCGGGCGTTTGGGTACCCCTGGCGTAGTCGCGACGCGTGCGCGTGGAGATCAGCAATTGGTTCAAGTCCTTGAAGAGATGGCCCGGGTGAAAGCCAAGGTCGATGCCTTGATCTTGGAGCACCTGCTGCCGACGGTCAGTCCGATCAAGGAGATCGCGCTGCTCTATGAAATGATGCGCGACTATCCCGAGCGCCCGGCCAAGGGGCTGCGCTCGCTGTTCTGCGTCACCACCTGCAAAGCCCTGGGCGGCAGCGAGGACGACGCACTGCTCACGGCTGCGTGCATCGAGATCCTGCAGAACTGGATTCTCATTCACGACGACATCGAAGACGGCTCCGAGCTGCGCCGCGGCAGGCCGGCGTTGCACCGCAAGTACGGGGAGCTGCTCGCGATGAATGCGGGCGACGCGCTGCACGCGCGCATGTGGGGGGTCCTTCTCCAGAACAAGGACCGGCTCGGTGCGGACACCGCGTTGCAAGTCATGGAAGAGTTCGCGCGCATCGTCAACGAAACGACCGAAGGCCAACACATGGAGCTTGCCTGGGTTGTCGGCCGCCGCTGGGACCTCGACGAGTCCGACTACCTTGCCATGGTCAGTCGGAAAACGGCCTGGTACTCCGTGGCGGGTCCCTGCCGACTCGGTGGCCTCATCGCCGGCGCGCCGGCCGCCGAGCTGGACCGGCTGCGTGAGTTCGGTCTCAAGCTCGGTGTCGGCTTCCAGATCCAGGATGACACTCTCAACCTGGTGGGCGAGTCGTCGCGCTATGGCAAGCAGAAGGCCGACGACATCCGCGAGGGCAAGCGGAGTCTGATCCTCCTCAAGGCCCTCAAAGAGGCGGGTCACGAGGACGCCGCCCGGGTCACCGCCATCATGCAGAGGACGCGGCAGGAGAAGACGGACAACGACGTGAATCGCGTCCTCGCGCTCATGAAGCACTGCGGCGCCATCGCGTATGCGCAACACACGGCGCAACAGTTTCTCGCCGATGCATTGGCAGTGCTCGATACCATCCGCTGGAGTGGCGATGCTGCAGCGGTGCAGTTGCTGCACGACGTTGCCCGGTTTTCGATTGAGCGACAATGGTAGGCCTGCGGCCGGCGTCTTTTCTATGGTCCGCTCCCCCCTTCGGGGAGCCTCAGGACAGGATTGGTCGCTCTGCGGTGCCGTCGGGCAGGTTCGACTCGCGCGCAACATACTCTTGGTCGCGAGCCCCTCGGAAACGCTCTCGTCCGTTCCCCCCGAGGGTACAAACCGGGCACATGGGTCACAGGTACCCTCACCTTCATCCTCTCCCGCGCGGAACGGATGCGCGGGAGAGGCCAGCTTCCACAGGTCCCATCAGCAGGCGCTGAGACCGCGCCGGCGCAGATCGCGGTTGACTGCGCGCGAAGTCTCGGCGTATGTCACTATTGAACGGTCAATCGATGCAGCCGGCCTCACAACATGTCGCCATGCCGCGGGCGGGTTTGGTAACCCAGCCGATCGGCGCGGCAACGGCGCCTCCCGCTAGCGCGCTCAATCCCTGCGAGCTGGAGATCGACCTCTTTTGCAAGGGCATGCGCATCGATCCGTCGTGCGCCTTGGAACACGACGCGCGCTTGATTTCGCGCACGCGCGCCGGACTCGGCAGCGGGCTCGAGATCGTCATTCCGGGAGCCATCAAAGACCTGTGGATGAACGTTCCCGTCGAAGAAGACTTCGCGCAAGACTCGTATTACCGCTTGGTATCTGAGGCGGGCGCCTACACGGTCGTCGACGAGCGCAGCGGCTTGCGCTACGCGATTCGCATCCCCTCCGAGCCCACCTGGTACACGCGCACCACTGCGCACGGCACACCCATGCACAAGGTGGGCGTGCTGCAGGGGACCTATCTCGGCATCTACATCTCCAACTCCTGCGGCTTCTGGTATCACGAGCCGGCGCTCAACTGCCGCTTCTGTGCAACGGGGCTCAACGTCGGCGTGAATGAGGTCGCGGTGAAGCAGGTCGACGATGTCGTCGAAGTGTGCCGCGCCGCGAAGCAAGAGTCCGGAGTC
>CAZTDK010000092.1:0-13003 GCA_964611965.1 uncultured Binatia bacterium (SeqCode)
GAAAACGCGCAAATGGGGATGCACGGTGCATTGACCGGTTTTCATTTCCGGTTTCCATTTTCTTCTTCCGAAAACGTTCGACAGCCCGCAAGGGCACAGATACCAACTGTCAGGCCATGAGTGTTCCAGTTCAGGAACGGCGGCGACTGGCGGTGCGTGATCGCGCAAAGGCGGGAATAACTTCCTCGGACTCGGCGGCGAGTGCGGCCTGCAACAAGCCGAGGGCCGTGGGCGGGTCGTCGGCGTACTGAAACAGACCGAGGTCCTCGCGGCTGATCATGCCGTGGCGGACGAGGGCGTCGAAATTGAGGATCTCCTTCCAATAGGATGCGCCGTACAGCACAACTGGTATGCGGCGTTCGAGCTTGTGAGTCTGCTGCAGAGTCAGAATCTCGGTCAACTCGTCCAGGGTGCCGAAGCCGCCGGGGAAGACGACCAGGGCGCGCGCCAGGTGTGCGAACCACAGCTTGCGCATGAAGAAGTAGCGGAACTCGAAGGACAGCTCGCGGGTCACGTAGGGGTTGCGCTGCTGCTCGTGCGGCAAGCCGATGTTGAGACCGATGGATCGGCCGCCGGCATCGGAAGCACCGCGATTGACGGCTTCCATGATGCCGCCGCCGCCGCCGGAGCACACGATGTAGCGATGCGCATGTGACGCCAGGCTCTTCGACCATGTCGTGACGAGGCGCGCCAGCTCGCGCGCCTCGGCGTAGTAGCGCCCGAGCGGACCGTCCTCGGCCACTCTCGCCGATCCGAAGAAAACGACGGTGTCGCAGATGTTCGCGTGGCGAAAACGCGCCAGCGGCTCCAGGTACTCCGCAAGGATGCGTACCGGCCGAGCGTCCTCGCTTTCGAGAAATTTCTCGTCTTTGTATGCGAGCGGCGGCCCGGATGGATTCTTCGTCCCGGGTGGATTCATGATTGCTTGTGGGACCCACCGCCGTAACGGGCAGCCCTGCTACAGGCCTTCGGAGAACGAGCCCGCGCGTTCGCGTCAAGCTTGCTCGGCGCTAAACGCAGATCGGCAGTCTACACGTATCGCCGTTGAGCAAGGTCTGGCCGACGGTACAACTCGGCAAGGCAGCCGCGCCCGGCACATCCGACGGCGTCCCGCTGCAGGGGTCGATCTCAACAATCTGGATTGCGTTGGGACAGAGACTGGTGAGCGTTGGGTTCTCGTTGTCGTACGTATGGGCCGTTCGCACGTTGCAATCGTCACCTTTTATGACCACTCCCGACACGCCCGCGTAAGTGAGGCCGGCAAGCACGCTCAGCGCGGCGACCAGAACGAATCCGACAAGCACCCCAGCGGAGCGCGTGCGCATGCGGTAGACGCCGAGGCCGATCAGCGCGATCGCCAAGGCGACAAGCATTGGCAGCGCAAGAGTGGGCGCAGGCTGCCCAATTGGTGCCGTGGTGACGGAATTCGTCACCTGGGCAAGCGCCGGCATCGATGAAACCAACGCGGCCGTAGCGGCAGCGACCTCGAGTACTCTACGAAGCCTCATAAATTCTCCCCTCCCTGCACCGCGCGCGTGAACCAGAGCCGTTCGGTTCTTTGCCGTATCCTGGCTGCCAAATCAAGCCCAAGTGAGGCTCCGATGCCGCGTGCCCGTGCTCCAACCAACGGTTGACACTGCTTGCCCGCGCCATAAGGATGAATCCGAGTCCGAACGCGCGGGAGGTCCGAGAACGCACGATACCTATGGCGGTGACGCGCAACCCTCGACCTCGACGAGCCGTTTCGGGTCTGTTCACTTGGCGACCCAATTCACGCGCATGAAACCATCCTCCCGAACGCTGGTCGTGGCTTTGGTGATCGTGTCGATTCCGGCGCACGTGCGGCAGGCGCGAGGCGAGGAAGCCGCTTGGATCACCGGATTCGTAGCGCCACAAACCGCGATTCCCGACGACACGGTATTGCTCGAGCAGCTCAACAAGTCCATCGACCTCCGCCGACGCGAGAACTTCGATCGCGTCCTCGATGCGCACGAGGCCGGCGAGCTGATCGAGCACGCGACACTCACCGACGTCGACTTCGACCACCGCGTCTTGGGGATCGACGCGCTCTTCATCGTCGGCGACGAGCTGTTCGGATACCTATTTCGCCCGGAGAATGGCTGGGGGAGCGGCGGCGCCGACCGCAAGGCGATCGACTACACTCCGCAGTTGCGCCGGGTTCATCAAGGTCCCGCCGGAGGGCCGGATGCCTTTGGGTGCTTCAGCTGTCATTCGAAAGGCGGGCCGGACGGTGCCGGAACCCAGTCGCAGAATGCGTTTCTACGCGGCGACGGCGAACGCACCGGCGGCGCGGATCAACGCAACGCGCCCCACCTCCTCGGTCTCGGTCCAGTTGCTGCGCTGGCGCGCGAGATGAGCGCCGAGCTGCAGGCGCAAGCGGCGAACACGGGCGAGCGTGCGCAGGCGGAAGGACACCGGGTGGAGCAGGCGTTGGCCACGAAGGGCGTATCCTTCGGCCGCATTGGTGCCGGCCCGGACGGTACGATCGACTACGCCGCCGTGGAGGGTGTCGACCAGGATTTGACCATTCGGCCATTCGGCTGGAAGGGCCATCAAGCCACGCTGCGCGACATTGTCGAAGAATCGCTGCATATCCATCAGGGCCTGCTGTCGACACGCATTCAGCTCGCAGTGCGCGACGGCGCCCTCGATGCCGCGCCATATGGAAAGGGCAAGTGGTACGATCTCGACGACGACGGAGTCAGCCTGGAAATCGACGCGGGAATGCTGACGACGGCCGTGGGCTACCTGGCGCAGCTGGAAGTGCCGGTCATTCGTCCGCCCCACGATCCCGGTTTACTCGATGCGTTCGCCGCCGGCCGCGCGTACTTCGACACGATCGGTTGTGCCGGGTGTCACGTTCCCACCCTGGAGCTCAACGATTCGAAGCTCGACGCACGTGCCCCGCAACCTGCCGGCACGGATCGCCCCCCTTTCATCATCGACGTCGCCAAAGACGGCGACGGCCCGAAGATCGAGCCCCGGTATGCGGGGATCGAAACGAGCTACCTGGTGCGGCTGTTCAGCGATCTGAAGCGCCACGACATGGGCGAGGCGTTGGCAAGCCCGTCGCCGCAGGGAACGATTCCCGCCCGGGTGTTCCTGACGCGGACGCTGTGGGGCTTGGCCGAAACGGCGCCCTATCTGCACGATGGCCGCGCGCCGACGGTCCACGATGCCATCGTTCTGCACGGCGGTGAGGCGACCGCAGCGCGTGAGGCATACCTGGCACTCGACGAGAGCGCGCGCGCCGACGTGCGCGTATTCTTGCTGTCACTCTCGCGCGCCCCCAAGCTTTTCGCACCATGACCTCTGGCCGGCATCTTTTCTATACACGTCGATCGGCGCAGGCGGCGATGCGAACAATGCTGCTGTTGGGCGTATATCTGTCGATGGCTGGGTGCGACGCCCCGAAGGGGCACGCGCCAGTGTGGCGCACTGACTGCCCTCCCCTCGCCCAACCCGCGCCGCTCTCACTGGAAGCGGCGCGCGACGCGCACCGCTGGGCCGTGCGTCGCCACGAGCTGCGCTTGCGCGAAGCGGCGCTGCCCGGCTCCTTCATGCGCGAGATGCGCGCCGCTCTGGATGCGAATCGCATGGCTGACGGAAAGATCTGCCTGACGGAGCTGGCGGACCTCGGACAGCTCCTGTTCGAACATGAGTTCACCTATCCGGACGGGCTCGGCGGTGGAAACGCGGCAACCACGGCGGCCGGCCCGTTCCGTCGCGTGCACCGCGGCGAGTTCGGTGGTCCGGAAACCATCTCGTGTCCCTCGTGCCATTGGGTCGGCGGTCCGAACGGCGCGGGCTCCGAAACCGACAATGCTTTCTTGCAGGGTGATGGCAACCGTGTGGGAAGCGCCGATGCGCGTAACCCACCGGCGTTGATCGCACTGGGCGTGGTGCAAGCACTGGCGCGGGAGATGACGCGCGACCTGCAGCAGCAACGCGACGAGCTCGGGCGGGCAGCGGCCAGTGCCGCTGCGACGCGGGAGATTCGCTTGCTCGCCAAAGGCGTCGATTTCGGCGTGCTGCGCGCGTCGCCGACGGGTACGCTCGACACTTCCGGCATTCGCGGCGTCGACACCGATCTGGTGGTCAAGCCGTTCGGCTGGAAGGGCACGCTCGCCAACTTCGCGGACTTCTCCACCGAAGCGTTGCAGGTGCACCTGGGAATCCAGAGCGACGGGCTGCTCGCGAACGGCTCGCCCGAATTGGTGGGCAGCGGCAGCGATCCTGCGGACCGGGATGGCGATGGGGTTCGCGGTGAGCTCGGCCGTGGCCCGTTCACAGCGATGATCACCCATCTCGCCTTGCTCGAGCTTCCCATCATCGAGCCCATGATCCAAGAACGCCAGCTCGCCGCCCCGGCGCACGGCCTGCTCGCGCCAACGACGACGAGCTTCGTGGAGGATTTCCAGCACGGCCGCCAACAATTCCATGCCCTGGGTTGCGCCGGCTGCCATGTACCGATGATGGTCCTGCAGAGTCCGTTGCTGGCCGTCGATGGGCTGCCGTCGATCGACCTGTCGCGCCAGATGCGGCAGCCGGCACTCACCTATGAGCCCACACTCGCCGGCTATCCGGTATGGCTGTTCAGCGATCTCAAACGCCATGACATGGGGACCGACAATCTCGCGCAACATATGCAACGCGGCGTCGCGCGCAATGAGTATCTGACACCGAGACTCTGGGGAGTCGCCAATTCGGCGCCGTACCTGCATGACGGGCGCGCCCCGAGCTTCGATTATGCGATCGCCGGGCACGGCGGCGAGGGCGCCGCGGCGCGGGCGGCGTTCGCGGCGCTGTCGCTCGAAGACAAAGGGGCGTTGCGGGTCTACTTGATGTCCTTGCGACGCGCGCCGCGCGTCATCGTTCCGTGAGCGTGCACCTTGCTCTCGCGCCGCAAGACATAGAGATCCAACACCCCAACGGCTGCTTGTCCCTCAACCGGATGGCGCAGCGAGCCGATCAGCAAAGTCGGTCGCCCGAGCCCGTCTGGATCAGGTGCGCGGCGGATGTGCCAGCCGAACCAGCCGTCCGCGGCGTCCCCGAACAACTCGCCCAATACCTTGCCGCTTTTTCCGGAGCGCAGCTCGACTCGGCCGGCCCGATCACCGGCGGCGCCGCGATGCCAGGGCGCACCGATGGCCAGGTCTTCGACGCCATCGCCATCCACATCGCCGGCGGCAATGACCATTCTTCCGTAGATCTCACCCGGCTGGGTTCCCGACCAATGTCGCAACTCCTTGCCGGTGGTCCCGGAGTAGATCCGAACCTCGCCCGGGCGGGTGTGCGTCTGGTCGAACGTCCGCGGTGACGAGACCACGACTTCACCGTGTCCGTCGCCGTCGAGATCGCCGATCGCCGCCACGATTTCCCCGAAACCGTCTCCAGCGCCCGTTCCCTTCCAGTGGTACAGCTCCTTGCCACTGGCCGACGAGAAGACGTACGCACCACCCGCAAAGCTGTCCGCTGAGACCCTTTCCAGGCATGCCCCAACGGCAAGGTCAGCATGCCCATCGCCGTCGAGATCATCGAGTCGGGCGACGTACCATCCGAAGGTCGGCACGTCCGTATCGGGCGCATAGGTACGCAGCAGCGTGCCGTCCTTGCCGCTCAAGAGATAGACTCTCCCGGCGTCCGTCGAGGGTGCACCGACGAACAGGTCGCTGCGGCCGTCGCCATCGTAGTCTCCGGCCAGGTCGAGATCCCAACCGAAGTTCTCGCTCCGGCTGCCCGCGTGTTTCCAGAGCTCTTCCCCGGTTTTTGGAGAGCGCGCGACCAGGACGCCGCGCACGAGACCGCCCACCCGCGCGTTTGGCGCCGAGATGATGAGGTCCGCGAGCCCATCATGGCCGAGGTCGGGCACCGGCAACACCCAATGACCAAAGAGCCCGTCCGGAAGGTCACCGTCCCAGCTGCGGATCAGTGCCCCACTCGCCCCTGACCACACGGCGGCGCTGCCGTTCTGAAGAGTTCCGTGTTGAGGTTTGAAGCGGGCGCCGGCGGCGATATCGGCGTGGCCATCGCCGTCGACATCAAGGGGTTCGCCGAAGCGAAATCCCAGCTCACCTCCGGGGACGTTGCCGGCAATGCGCCGCGCAATGCACCAGCCAACGCCGGGAGCGGAGCACGATCCTGCGAGCGGCGCCCCTGCGACCAGCGTCAATTCTATGGACCGCTCCCGTTGGTCGCTAGATTCTGCCGAGTGCGACAGGCCTGCGTCCGGCAGCCCTGCAGGCGGCGTCTTTTCTACGGCCTGTTCCCGTTGCTCACTGCAGATTGCCAGGTGCGGTAGGCAGCTCGCGATCGCCAGGTAGCAGAGCAGGCCGGCCGCGATGGCGGTAGAGAGTCGGCGGCGCGGGCGCCCGGCGCCGCCGCTCTCCTTAGAGACAGCAGCCAACCGAGCGACTGTTTGCGCAAACACTAGTTATGTTGACCCCGGTCTTGCCCGGAGTGAACGTCCCCAGGTGACCGCCTGTGAGCTCCACGGAATCGCCGCCTCTTCCTGTATGCGCGGTCTGATAGTCCCAAGCGACGTTCGTCTTGCACTGCCGATCGAACGGTTGCGCCGGATCGATGGCCCAAAAAGAAGTGACGGGATTGTTGCTCGGATCCATTGCCCCGACCAACTCGTTCGCGGCGTCCGCCGTCTGCAGCTCCGCATAGGTGCACGTATGACTGTTGGGAAACCTGCCGGCGCAGGCGGCATCGGAGCCGGTCAGTCCAAGGGACGCGTTGTAATTGAATAGACCGGTGGTCGCCGCGAGCGCGCCTTGGAATGTCGCCCCGGGGATGTGGGTAGCGGTCGGGCTCGGGCTCGGTGTCTGAGTCGGCGTTGAGGTTGGCGTCGGCGTCGGGCCGGAGCCGGACGCGCAGCTCCCATTGGCATTCTGATCGTCGAACAGATCGCAATTGATGAACAAGCCGTCCATCTGATTGATGATCTGACAGACGCGGCATTCCACCTGCGTGTCGAGGCAGGCGCCGAGTGCGCTGCCGGTCAAGCCATTGCAGTGCGGGCCGGGAAAGGCCCCACTCACACCCGGCGTATCGCACTTGTTGGCGATGGCGGTATTCAGTCCATTGACGATGCCGTGGATGATACCCTTGTTGTCGGCGGCGATTGACGCTTTCGTGTTGGGGTCGTTGACGCACGCTGCCAGCGCCGCGGCCGATGTGGCTCCACTGTGCAGCGTCATCCGTTTGCAATTCACGAACTTCATCAATTTCGCCCCGGCGAGCTTCCAGAGCTTCGCCAGGATGGTGCGCTGACAGAGGCAGCCGGGCTTGCTCGACGCACAGCTGATCACCGCCGCATCCAGGTCTCCACCGAAAATATCCTCGGTGAGATCCAACACGCCCTGCTCCGCCGCCCCATTGATGATCGCGGCGCTGGTGTAGCCGAAGGTCGGCGACGTCCCACAATATTTGGTTTCGCGCGCCACGGTCATATCCCGCTTCTTTTGATTCTGAATGCGTCCCAATGCGTCGGTGGTCAGGCAACTCTGCGCGGTCCCGGTGAGCGTGCCCATGCCGGCCTTCATCAGGCAGGCGGCATTGCCGGCCCGCCGCGCCGCCGCGACATTCGCACCGGCCATGTTGAGCTTGTTCAAGCACATCTGCTGCGTGGCGGTCTCGTGCGCGCCCGCACCCGATGCACACCCCAACAACAGCAACCCGACAGCTGAGATAGTCGGGATCGTCGGATTTCTTGTCGACATCGGAGACCTCCTTACGCCCCAAAGCCTGGCGCGCTCAACGCTACCCTGAGATCAAGCGGTTGCCCGTCAATATCATGTCCCCTGCGCACCAAAGCACGCACGAATATGCAAACTCCCCACCCCTGGATCTGGATTTCCATGGGTGGAACGGTACACGTCCGCGTAAGGTTCCCGCGAATGATGAATTCTTTTGGATTGTAGCGGCGCGGCGTGTGCGAGCTGCCTACGAACGGTGCGGTTCTTCTTTCGCCAGCATATGCGGCTCCGCGGCACTCGCCTTCTTGTCGGTCTCCGACACAACCACGCGCGACACCAGATCGGAAATCTCAGCGGGCGCCAGAACGCGGCGCGCGGCGGCAAATACCGTCGATTCTTCGTAGGCGAAATGACGTCGCACCGTGGCCTCGAGCTCGCGCAGAGCGGCCGCACGTCGCACCGTGCCGCGCGGCACACCATTGATCGCCCCGAGGAGCGTCCCGATCGCCGCATGCTGTCGCCGGCCTTCCGCCGCCACCGTCATGCCGCGCTCTTCCAGCCGGGCGTAGAGCATCTCCTCTTCGGCCCCGAGATGCCCTTCGATCTCCGCTTTCAACTCATCAAATTCGCCATCGCTCGCGCCAGCGGTTGCTATCAGCTGGTGCAGGCGTTTGGCCAGATACTCGTGATCGCGATGCAGATGCTCGAAGATATCCCCACTTCCAGACGACACGCTTGCTGAATCCATTGCTTACCTCATCTTCGACGCTCGCAAGACGACCGTGACCTTGGTCCTACGCGGTTCCAAGCTCGCACACTCCCACCGCCAAGGGTACGCCCCGCCCTCCAACAATCAAGATCGGAACGCCCTACCGATACAGCGGACTGTGGATCTATCGCATTTGACGCGGCGCGTGCGCGGTGGAAAGACTTGCACCGCGTGGCGCGCAACTTGGCAAGTTTTGATGGAGCGCGGTCGCGCGTGTGGTCTGGCATCGTGCCAGCCTCGGAGTGGACGGCGTAGGCATGGGGTTTGAAGTGCTGCCGATCTCCAGATTTGTGTCGGAGGTCGAAACAATGTCGAACCTTGCCACCACACTGTCAAAGCTCATCCAGCTCGACATCGATGCGGTCTATGCCTACGAACAGGCGATCGAGCACATCGATATCCCGCGGGTTCAAAGCCATCTCCGCACGTTTCAGCGTGATCATGAACGCCACATCCTGGAGTTGTCGGATTTCGTGCTCGGGCTCGGCGAAGCCCCACCCGAACGTGCACGCGACTTCAAGGGATTTCTCATCGAAGGCTTCACCGCGTTGCGCAGCCTCGCCGGCACCGAGGGCGCGCTCAAGGCGATGGTGAGTATTGAGGAAGCCACCAACAGGATCTATCGCGAGGCACTGGACCAGGATCTGCCCGCGGCCGCACTGGCCATCGTTCAAGGCAACTACGGCGATGAGCGGCAGCATCTGGCCTATGCGAAAGAGGCGCTCGCCAACCGCGTCTGGGAAGAGGCAGCGTGAGCCCGCCGAGGCCTCCTGAATGGATGAGTACAGCAATGATCCGGAAGCTCAAGTCGGGCGAGTATCGCTTGTACTCGAAAAAACAGGATCCGAACACCGGCACGAAGCGGAATCTTGGAACCTTCGCCACGCGCAAGCAAGCCGAGCAGCACGAACGCGCCGTGCAGTTTTTCAAGCACCAGGGGAAGTGAACCGCGGCGCAAGGAATTGGGAGGGATCACATGAATGCGATCAACATCCTGAAGCAGGACCATCGCCGGGTGCGTGGTTTGTTTCGCAGATTCACCCACGCCGGAGAGCGGGCCGAAGCCCAGAGACAGCACCTCGCAGATCAGCTGTTCAATGAACTCGAAGTCCACACCACAGTCGAGCAAGAGATCTTCTACCCAGCCGTAGGGGACACCCCTGACAGAACGGGCCGGGATCTGGTGCTCGAAGCATCCGCCGCACACGACCTCGTGCATACTCTGATCGGTGATCTGCAGGCGCTGGCCCCCGCTGCCGACGAGTACACGGCAAAGTTCTCCCTCCTCGAGAAGACCATCAAGCAGCACATCCAAGAGGAAGAACGCGTGATGTTTCCACATGCGGAGAGAACACTCACCGACGTCCGCCTCCGGGACTTGGGCCGACAAATGGCTGACCGGAAGCAGGCCTTGACCGCCCCTTCGCTGATCGGCGAATCACTGCGTCGGGCCAAGGCCTTCATCGGTGAGGCGGTCGCTGCCGTCGCCGCCCCCCGTCACACTCCACGCCGCCGCTCGCGCTCACACAAACTGACGACGCTTGTCACCCGCAAGGCCCCTGGACACAAAGCAGGGCACAGCGGTCACGGTCGAGCCCTTGCGAACCGAAAAGCAGCGCACCCAGTAAGCGCCGGCTGAGACACTGCGAGCAATTTTCTGGCACCAGCCGTTGAGCGCCGTGACCGCGTCCTCTGCGCTCTTATCACTCCTAGTACAGAATAAGCCGTATTTGATCGCTCCCGAGATATCACCTAGGGTCTGCGAGGATTAAACCAGTTCCTACTGGGAGGGAGAATCCATGCAGAGCCAACCTGAAGGGCCAGAGTCACCGGAACCAGCTCAAGGCGAGAATCATCGCACTCACGATCTGCAGCGGATGTTGGATGACTTGATCGTAAACCGCAGGGGCCTCATCGCGGCGTTTCGCGCGGCATTCGCGGCGCATCGCTTCGACGTCACAGGGTATACGGACGACGAGCTGGGCCGCGCGATTTGCAAAGATAGCCGCCCGGACGAGGCGCTCTCCTCGCATGCGCGGCTGACGCAAGTCTTCGCGCAGTTGCAATCCCCCCGCTAAGGCCTGGGCCGGCGGCCCTGCGGGCGGCGTCTCTTCTATGGCCCGCTCCCGTTGGTCGCTGCGGGCTTCCCAGTCTGACAGCCGGCTGGCGCGATGGGAAAATTGCATGGCCTCTGGTAGAGGAGCTCCATGAACGCGCTACGGTTGCGTGGCCGGAGGAACCCCGAGGATTTCTTCTATGGGCAGGCCCCGATACCGCAAATCGGCGACGGCGAGGTGCTTGTTCGGGTCCATGCGGCGGCGGTGACGCCAACGGAGCTGGCGTGGGCGCCGACATGGACGACGCGGAGCGGTGCAGCGCGCACCTTGCCGATCATTCCGGGACACGAGTTCTCCGGCGAGATCCATGCGGTCGGACCGGGCGTCACCGACGTCGCGGCCGGTGACGCCGTCTTCGGTCTCAACGATTGGTTCCGTGACGGCGCTCAGGCCGAGTATTGCGTGACGCGCGCCGCGGACGTTGCGCCGAAGCCACGCTCGCTGGATGACGTCGAGGCAGCCGTTGTCCCGATCTCCGCGTTGACGGCCTGGCAGGGGCTGATCGATCGGGCCTGCGTCGCGGCCGGCCAGCGCGTACTGATCCACGGTGCTTCCGGCGGCGTAGGCGTGTTTGCCGTTCAGCTCGCCCATTGGCGCGGGGCACGCGTGATCGGCACCGCCGCGGCGAGCAACCTGGATTTCGCGCGCCGCCTCGGCGCCGACGAGATGATCGACTATCGGACGCAGCACTTCGAAGAAATCGTGCGCACCGTCGACGTCGTGTTCGACACCGTCGGCGGTGAAACACTGGCGCGGTCCTGGAACGTGCTCAAGCCGGGCGGCACACTGATCACAATTGCCGCCTCCGAGGAAGCCAATCGGGCGCAACACGCGCGCGACGCGTTCTTCATCGTGGAAAGCAATCGCCGCCAACTCAAGGAGATCGCACGCCTGATTGATGCCGGCACGCTCCGTCCGGTAGTGGGCAGTGTTTTTCCGCTCGCACGCGCGTCCGAGGCATACGCCTTCAAACCGGCCCACGGCAAGACGGTGCTGCAAGTGGAGAAGTCCGCGGGCGCGGCGTCGACCCATCCAGCAAGCTGACGATCAGAGCCGCGTCTCGGGTAACGCGCGCTATTTCGTCGCCGCTAGCCGCGCCGGCGTGTCATTCTCACCGGCGGAGGGTGCCGCCAGGCCGGTGACGTCGTGAATCTCCTGCTCATTGAGGGACTCGGCCTTCAGCAAGGCCTGCGCAAGCGCATCCAACTTGTCACGATGCTCACTCAGCAGCCGGTCGGCTTCTCGGTGGCTCTCCTCGATGATGTGGCGCACCTCGGCGTCGATCAGCTCCGAGGTTGCCTCGCTGTACGGCTGGTGCTGGAACGCCGGCGGCAGACCTTCGTCCTGGCGCGCCACGAAGCTGATCGGACCCAGCTTCTCGCTCATTCCCCAACGCAGCACCATGTGCCGCGCAATCTCAGTCACCTGCTGGAGATCGTTTTCAGCACCGGTCGTGACCACGCCATAGACCAGCTTCTCGGCGGCCCGACCACCGAGCGCGCTGGTGATGCGCGCGCGCAGGTAGTCTTCGGCGTAGCTGGTGCGATCGTCGACGGGGAGTTGATAGGTCACTCCCAACGCCATCCCACGCGGCACGATCGAAACCCGGTGCACCGGATCGCCGCCGGGGACCAGGAGGGCGAGCAGCGTGTGGCCGGCTTCGTGGTATGCCGTGCGCTCGCGCTCGGCCGCGTTCAGCAAGAGGTTGCGGGCCGGCCCGAGGGTGATCTTCTCCATCGCTTCCGCGAAATCCTGGACGCGGACGGCGCTGGCGTCCTTGCGCGCCGCCAGCAGCGCCGCCTCGTTGACCAGGTTGCGCAGCTCGGCGCCGACCAGACCGGGCGTCTCCGCCGCCAGCCGCTCGAGAGACACATCCGGCGCTAGCGGGACGTTCTTGGTGTGCACCTTGAGAATCGCGGCACGGCCGGCACGGTCGGGCCGCTGCACGACGACGCGCCGGTCGAAGCGGCCCGGTCGCAAGAGCGCCTGGTCGAGCACATCGGCCCGGTTGGTCGCGGCCAGGACAATCACGCCTTCGCGCGAGTCGAAGCCGTCCATCTCCGTCAGGATCTGGTTCAACGTCTGCTCGCGCTCGTCGTGGCCGCCGAGCTGCGCGCCGCCGCCGCGGGTGCGGCCGATGGCATCCAGCTCATCGATGAAGATGATCGACGGCGCCGCCTCGCGCGCCTGCCTGAACAGATCGCGGACCCGCGACGCGCCGACCCCGACGATCATCTCGATGAACTCGGAGGCGCTGAGGCTGAAAAACGGGACACCCGCCTGTCCGGCAACCGCTCGCGCCAGCAATGTCTTGCCGGTGCCCGGCGCGCCCACCAGCAGCACGCCCTTCGGCACCGTACCACCGAGCCGCTGGTATTTGTCCGGGTTCTTCA
>CAZTDK010000093.1:0-12932 GCA_964611965.1 uncultured Binatia bacterium (SeqCode)
TTTCCCAACACCGCATCCGCCGGCATCCCCGCCTTGAGCACCTGGTCGCGGTTCTCGAGCTCGATCTTGACGCGATAGACCAGCTTGACGCGTTCATCCTGGGTTTGAATGTTTTTCGGCGTGAACTCGGCCTTCTCGGAAATGAAGCTCACCTTGCCGGGGAACGGCCGCGTCGGGAACGAGTCGACGGTCACCTGCGCCGGCATCCCCAATGAAACGCGGCCGAGGTCGCGCTCGCCAATGTAGAGGTTCAGCCACGGGCGCGTCAGGTCGCCAAGCGTGATAACCGAGGCGCCGGGCAGGGCGCTCTCGCCCGCCTCGCGATTCTTCGACAGCACGCGGCCCGCGATCGGGGCAAACAGCTTGCAGCGCGAGAGATTCAGCTCGGCGAGCTCCAACGCCTTCTCCGCCTCGCGCAACATGGCGCGGCCCGCTGCGAGATCCTCGGTACGCGACCCTTCCTGCAGCATCGAGAGCTGCGCGCGCGCCCGGTCGCGCGCTTTCTGTGCGCTGGTGTACGTGTTGGCGACGCGATCGAACTCGTTTTGCGACACAATGTGCGAGTCGTGCAGGGCCTTGGCGCGTTGGAACTCGCGCTGCGCCATCTGCATGTCGGCTTCCGCCGCATCGACGGCGGCCAGCGCCTGATCGATGTCTTGCCCACGCGGCCCCTTCACCAGCAGTTGGTAGCGGGCTTCGGCGGCGGCTTTGGCGGCGGTGGCGCGTTCGACCTGCAACTGGTACTCGCGGTCGTCGAGGCGCGCGATCGGCTCGCCTTTGTCAAGCAGCGCGCCTTCCTCGGCGTAGCGCTCCGCAATGGTCCCAGGCACTTCGAAGGCCACATCGACCTCGGTGATCTCGATAATGCCCGATCCTCTGATGGCGTGGTCGCCGCCTTCACGAACCGCGGTCCACCGCCACCACGCGATGGAAGCAATCGCCAGGACAACGATCAGAATGATGCCGATACGACGCTGCATGTGAGGAACTATTGAATCATTGAGCTATCGGGTCATTGACGATTGGGTCATTGACGAATTGGGGAATCGGAGAGCGTTTCAAGTCTGGAGTCGTTGAGCCAGTGCAGGGCAATCGTCAATGACCCACTGATCCAACCGTCAATTTCAGCAGTTAAGTTGCGGCCTCGATCTCCAGTGTATGGTCACGGAACTGTGCTGCGCGCTCGACGATGAGCTGGGGATATGTGTAGTAGTACTCGCCGCCCAGCCGCAAGAAAGAGTCCGCGTCGGTTTCCTCAAGGTCCAACTCGTGGATCGCTGCCATGGCGTCGTCACGGGTCTTCGCCGCCAACAATGCATCATAGATGCGCTGGCAATCGGGAATCTGGAAATCCTCACGGCGCGGCAATGGGCTCGTCCGGGCCATGCTCTCCGGATAGAAATGGAGCAAATACCGGAGCGCCTTCAGCTCGTGCCGTTGTTGATCGATGCGCTTGACGCGTTCTGCCATGCAGCGAAGATGCCGTCCCTGCTTCAACCTGTACCCCGTGCGCAGCGGTAGGTAAAGGCAGGCCGCTCGGCTCGGGACGGCCGGCATTCGGTTGCAAGCAGTGACGAGTGACACGTGACGAGTGACCAGTCCCCCCGCCCCTAGAAGCAGTGACGGGTGACGAGTGACCAATCTCCGCCGGCTAGCCGCCTGTCGGACTTGGAAGTGTGCAGCGACCCGATGGGGAGCGGGCCATAGAGGAGACGCCGACCGCAGGTCCTAGAAGCAGTGACGAGTGGCGAGTCCGCCACTCTCTTGAGCTCGTCACTTATCACTCGTCACTGCTTCTAGTATGCTCTGCGCCACGATGAGCGGTCACGCCCACCACAAGCATGATGCCGGACCCGTCGGCTGTGCGGTCATCACGGTTAGCGACACACGCACGGCCGAGACCGATGGGAGCGGCCGGCGCATCCACGAGCTCCTGCGCGATCAGGGGCACCGTGTCGAGCACTACCAGATCGTCAAGGACGAGCCCGAGCAGATCGTTGCGGTTCTGCGCGCCATGCCGGCAACCGTCGAAGTGGTGCTCATCAACGGCGGCACCGGGCTGGCGCGGCGCGATACCACGTACGAAGCGGTGCAGCGGCTGCTCGACAAGGAAATCACGGGCTTCGGCGAGTTGTTCCGCATGCTCAGCTACGAGCAGATCGGCGCCGCCGCAATGCTCAGCCGAGCCACGGCGGGGGTCGCCGGCCGACACGTCCTCTTCTCCATCCCCGGCTCAACGGCCGCCGTCGAGCTGGCCATGACCACGCTGATCTTGCCACAATTGGCGCACGTCGTCGGCCTGGTGCGAGGGTAAGCGCAATGCCGGTAACCATAGCCGCCAGGAGAACAGCAGCGCCCTTTGCCGGCTCGCAAACACCCTCACCCCCTGGCCCCCTCTCCCCAAGTGGGAGAGGGGGAAGACAGGTGTTCCCCTCTCCCACTTGGGGAGAGGGGTTAGGGGTGAGGGTCTTCTGCAGACCGCTTCGAGATCGATAACATGTTGCGCGTGCACCTGCGGTTCTTTGCATCGTTGCGCGAGCGGCTCCGTCGTGGCGAGGCGGAATGCACGCTGGCCGACGGGGCAAGTGTCCAGGACCTGTGGGCGGCGCTATGCGCCGAGTATCCGCAGCTCGTTGAGCTGAGCCCCTCGATATCGTTCGCCGTCAATCAGGAATACGTCTCCCGGGAGCATCGGCTGTCGGACAATGACGAGGTCGCGCTGATTCCCCCGGTGAGCGGAGGTCTTGATGTATGAGATCGTGGAACATCCGATCGATGCCACGGCGGTGACCGTAGCCGTCGCAGACCCGCGGACGGGTGCGACGGTGACCTTTATCGGCACGACACGCGATCACAACGAAGGCCGGCAGGTGACGCGGCTGGAGTACGAGGCCTATCCGGAAATGGCCGTCGCCGAAATGCGCAAGATCGGTGAGACGGCACGCCAGCGCTGGGCCATCGCCCACATGGCCATCGTGCATCGCATCGGCGTGGTACCGATCGGGGAAGCCAGCGTCGTCATTGCCGTGTCCGCCGGGCATCGCCGCGCCGCCTTCGAAGCCTGTCATTTTGCCATCGATCGTCTCAAGGAAGTGGTGCCGATCTGGAAGAAGGAGCATTTCGACGGCGGCGAGGTGTGGATCGGCTCGCAAACGGGGCACCGCTTTGATGAAACCCCGCCGCGCCGCTGAGGTGGTTCCCCTGAAGCGCAGCGCGTAGCCCGGCGTAACCCTTTGGTCCCCTCGCATCACCAGGAAATCGCGTCGGCGATGGCACGTGCGCCAAGGTAAAATGCGCCGCGGGCGAGAAGCAAACGTGGCAATGCTGCCAGCCCTCGCAAAAGAGCTAGACAAACTGTCACATCCGATGCCGCTTCGCCGTATGCTTCGTTCGGCCGGTCGTGCTGGAATGGCGCTTGCTTAGACCTTGCCTTGTAGGTTGGTAAACCGTGACTTCTGACATCACCGGACCGCGCCTGCGGCACCTGCTGCGCATGGAGAAGCTGATTGCGCAGTTCCGTTGCGCTGCCGTGCTACTCACCGGCGCGGTTCTCCTCAACGCCTCCCATCGGCTCGATGGGCTCGCGATGCGCGGCCCGCTGATTGCCGCGATGTGGGGCACGGCGTTGATCTATGCCGGCGCGGTGCTCGTGGCCGAGCCGTACCGGCGCCTGCCGGTGATCGCCTGGGAAGTGGTCAGCGGATTTATCGACTGGGGGCTCATCACATTGGCGATTGTGGTGACCGGAATGGAGAACAGCGACCTTTACGTACTTTACTTTCTTTCAGTTTTATCGATCGCCCTGCGCTTCGCCTTGCGCGAGGTCATTGTCGCCGGCGCGGGTACCGTCGCCGTATACTTCGCCTTGGTCATGGCCACGACATCCAACTGGACGACGGCGTTCCAAGTCGCGGGAACGCATATGGGTTATATCCTCCTCTTTGCCGTTGGGAGCGGCGTTTTGGCGCGCGAGGCGAAGCGACAGCTGCGCGCCCGGCTCAAGGGCGAGGCGCGCCGCCGCGCGGTGGAAGAAGTCACCGCAACCGTGAGCCACGATCTCCGCAATCCACTGGCCGCGATTACCGGCCTGGTCGAGATCCTGCTGGACGCCGCACCTGAGAACCTGTCGGTCGACCAACGGGTGTTGCTACATCGCATTGATGCCAACGCCCAGCAAATGAACAACCTGGTGAGCAATCTGGTCGATGCGGCGCTGTTCGAGCGCGGCCAGCAACGCTTTCGGCCGGTGCCGCTCGACCTCAACGTCGTCGTACGGCATGTGGTCGAAGCGCAGGCGCATCAAGCGGAGGTCAAGCAGATCGGGCTTGTCCTCGATCTGTGCTCGGGGTTGCCGCCTGCCAATCTCGATAGTGGCATGATCGAGCGACTGGTCGCCAATCTGTTGCACAATGCCGTCAAGTTTACACCCGAGAACGGCGCCGTCCGTATCTCGACCCGGCGTCGGGGAGCACACCTCTACGTCGAGGTGTGGAACAGCGGCGCCCACATTCCGCCCGCCTTGCGGATCACGATCTTCGAGAAGTTTGTCCGTCACGATGACAGCCGTGGCGTTGGTCTGGGGCTCTTCATCTGCAAATCGATCGTGGCGCTCCATGGCGGCACGATCAGTGTCCGCAATGTCTCCGGTGGCGGCGTCGCCTTCGTCGCTGGGTTCCCGGTGTTGATGCCCGATGTACGTTCACGAACGCCAACCGCCGCGGCTACCTGGCAGCCGGGTCGGCACATCGGCGCCTTTGGGTAGGCTTGAAGTGAGCGGCACGGCCATTCCGCCAACGCGACCACCGAGCCCTCACGCACTACCCTCTTGATCGGCAACCGGCAGTTGGTGTTCAATCGCCACATGCCATACGCCGAGGGACGGACCTTCTTCGACGCCGACTCGCATCTGATGGAGCTGCCGGAGTGGCTCCCATCGTACGCCGATCCGGCCTTCCGCGAGCGCATCACGCCCTACTCGCTCGGCAGCACGGGAACCAATGACCGCGTGCGCGCCATGATCGAACGCGGCACCCGGCGCGCTGGCGTGCCCAGCGAACGGCCGGGGCACGAAGCCGAGTTGCTGACGCGCAAGAGTTGGGACGCCTACGGTGCGTTCCATACCGAAGACCGCTCGCGCGCGCTCGATCTACTCGGCTACCGGCGACAGCTGCTGTTCTCGACCTTCGCACCCGGACAGGCGGAGTTCGTCAAGGATCTTGATCTCAGCTACGCCGCGGCGCGCGCGTTGACCCGCGGGATGATCGATTTCTGCGCTCGCGACCCGCGTCTGTTGCCGGTAACGTTCGTACCACTCTACGATCCTGAACGGGCAATTGCCGAGGTCCGGTTCGCGCTCGACGCCGGCATCAAAGGCGTGACGATTCCGCCCATTCCACCGACGACACACTCGATCACGCATCCGGTCTTGCACCCGCTTTACGCGCTGCTCGAGGAGCGTGGCGTGCCGTTGCTCTTTCACGTCGAGGGTGACGCGCCGCGCAAAGTGGCCAGGGGCTTTACGAAAAACGGCTGGGAAGGGCAAACCGACTTCCACGGCGGCGGCGAGAATTTCACCGGCCTGTTGTATATGGCCGTGAGCCAGTGGGTTGAAATCGCGCTGGCGGCACTGATCTTTGATCAGGTGCTGCAGAAGTTCCCAAAGCTCAAGGTCGGGGTGATCGAGCTCGGCGCGGTGTGGGTACCGGCGTGGCTGGAGCGCCTGGAGATCGTCATGGACACTTTCGGCCGCACCGAGAGCCGCATTCGCGATTTGCAGATGCGGCCGGTGGATTTCGTGCGCCGCCAGCTACGGATCACTCCCTACCCAACGGAAGACGTTGGCCGCTTGATCGAACGCTGCGGCGCCGAGCTGTTCATGTTCTCCTCCGACTACCCACACGTCGAAGGCGGCCGCAACCCGATCAAGCGCTTCGAGGCGTCGCTCTTCGCTCGCACCGAGGCCGAGAAGACGGCCTTCTATAGTGGGAATTTTGCGGAACTCATGGGACAGTGATCAGTGACGAGTGACGAGTTGAAGAGGGAAAGGTTTCATTCCCGCATCTTGCTCGTCACTTGTCACTCGTCACTTGTCACTGATCTCCCGCCAGCATCGAGCGCGCAATCTGCGAGATCTGAATCTCATCGGTGCCGCCATAAATCTGCAGCACCTTGGCGTCGCGGCACAATTGCTCCACGCCGTATTCGGCCATGTACCCGTTACCGCCGAACAGCTGGACCGCTTCGAGACAGACGTCCATCGTTGCCTGCGCGGCGTAGAGCTTGCCGGCCGAGGCTTCGGCGAACGACGGCTGTTTCCCGGCGGCCGCCATCTCGATGTAGCGGAAGAGCATGTTGCGGATGTTGGTCCGCGCCACTTCCATCTTGGCGAGCTTGAGCTGGATGAGTTGGAACTCGCCGATCGGTTTGCCGAACTGGACGCGGGTGCGGGCGTACTCGACACATAGCTGGATACAACGTTCGACCATGCCGTAGGCCATGGCAACGACGCCGGAACGTTCAGTGCCAAAGGTCGCCTTCGCCCCTTCGCGTCCACCGTAGGCATCTTCACTTTCTCCCACCAGGCGATCCTTGCCGACGCGGACATTGTCGAGAAACAGCTCGCCGGTCGGCGACGAGTGCATGCCCATTTTGCGCAAGGGCTTTGATTGCTCCAGCCCTTCGGTGCCTGTATCCAGGATGAAGCTGACGATCTTGCGTGCCCGCGCCTCGCTCTTCCCGTCGTCGAGCTTGCAGATGAAGACGATGGTGTCGGCATAGGGGCCGTTGGTGATGAAGGTCTTCTGACCGTTCAGAACATAGAAATCGCCGTCGCGGCGGGCGGTGGCCTTCATGGAACCGAACGCATCCGACCCCGATCCGGGCTCGGTGATGGCCCAGGCACCGATCTTTTCCAAGGTGAGCAATGGCAACGCCCAGCGATCCTTCTGTGCCCACGTGCCCTTGGACATGATCGCACTGGCGGTGAGCCCCATGCTGACGCCCATCGCGGTGACCATGCCCGGGCAGTACTTGGAGAGCTCGATGATCGGAATGAGCTGCAGCGCCGCGCCGTCCGTGCCCATCCCCGCAGCGTGTTCCGATTTCGCGGGCTTGTCGCCGGCACGTTGCGCGCGCTGCTTCAGCGCCTCGTAACGCATGCGCGCCGCCTCGGCGATCCCAAAGGCGCTCGCCAGCTTGCGCATGGTGTCGTACGGCGGCAGGTCGCCGTGCTCCAGCTGTTCGAGGTTGGGGATGATCTCGGCGTCGATGAACCGGCGCACCATATCTCGGATCATCAACTGCTGCTCGTTCCATTCGATCATGTGTGGGGCACCCCCTTGGAAAGATGCAAGGCGCTTAGCTGGGTCTCGCTGGGAACGCAACGGGAGGGCGGGTTCGAAGGGGTTCGGGGTTCGAAGAGAAGTCTCCCGGAGCGGAGTGGGGTGGGTTGTTTGGCAACGGTACTGTGGTCTAGAAAGGTTCGATGGCTTCGTTCATTCGTCCGTTGCCCGCCCTGGAACCGCGCACCGAGGCGTTCTGGCGCGCCTGCCGTGCGGGTCGCCTCGAGTTCACCCGCTGCGTGCCGTGCGACTATCTCATCCATCCGTCGCGGCCCATCTGCCCAAAGTGCCGCGGGCGAAATCTCGATGTGGCACCGGTGGGCGGCCGCGCCCAGGTCCACAGCTTCACGGTCAACCACAAGGCGTGGTACCCGGGGCAGGACGTGCCGTACGTGATCGGCCTCGTGGAGCTGGTCGAGCAAGCCGGGCTGCGGCTGATGACCAACATTGTCAACTGTCCGATCGAGCGCGTGCGCATCGGCATGCCCGTACGCGTGGTGTTCGAGATCCTCAGCGACGACGTGGCGCTGCCGCTGTTTGAGCCGGAGAGCTCACAATGACCGCGCGTGGTGCCGTAGCTGTAGGGTGGGCACGGCCCACCGTCGCTAGCACGAAGGAACGGTGGGCCGTGCCCACCCTACAAGGATTTCCACGTCATGCCTGACCCACTTGAGCGCCGCGCCATCATTTCGGGCGTTGGGCAGTCGGCCATCGGCCGCCGCCTGTTCCGTGACGATCTTGATCTTACCTGCGAAGCGGCTTTGGAGGCGATTGCCGACGCCGGTCTGCAGCCGGACGACATCGACGGCATCGCGTGTTACCCGGGCCCGGTGCAAGGCGGACCAGGATTCGCCGGACCGGGCATCTACGACGTGCAAGACGCGTTGGGCATCGACGTCCGCTGGCACGTGTCGGGGCTGGAAGGTCCGGCGCAAATTTCGCCGATCATCCACGCCACGCTCGCGGTGGCCGCCGGGTTGTGTCGTCATGCCTTGGTGTATCGCACCGTGACGGAAGCCAGTGCCGCCGCCGACACCGGCCGGCGCGGCATCGGTGCCGGGTCGCTGGAGATCGGCGGCTTCACGGCGTTCTTCATTCCGTTCGGCGCGATGTCGGCGGCCAACTGGCTGGCGCTCTACGCGCAGCGGCACATGCACGAGTTTGGCACCAAGAAAGAGCATCTCGGCATTATCGCAACCACGGCACGGCGGCATGCGGCGTTCAACCCGAAGGCCGTCTATCGCGAACCCATGAGCATGGCCGACTACCTCAACGCGCGTCTGATCAGTGAGCCGTTCGGGCTCTTCGACTGCGACGCCCCGGTCGACGGCTCGACGGCGGTGGTGGTCTCGAGCGCGGACGTCGCCCACGACCTTCCCAAACCAGCGGTGCGCTTCAACGCCGTCGGCACGGCGATGCGCAAGCGCCCGCTGTGGGATCAATGGGAAGACATCACGACGATGGCGGCACGCGACGCGGCGGCACATCTGTGGTCGCGCACCGATCTCAAACCGTCGGACGTCGACACCGCGCAGCTCTACGACGGCTTCTCGTTCCTGACGCTGGCGTGGCTCGAAGCCCTGGGCTTCTGCAAGCGCGGCGAGAGTGGGCCGTTCGTCGAAAACGGCCGCATCGCCCTCGGCGGCGAGCTGCCGCTGAACACCTGGGGCGGGCAGCTCTCGGGCGGCCGCCTGCACGGTTTCGGATTCGTCGCTGAAGCCGTCCGCCAACTGCGCGGCGAGTGCGGTGAGCGCCAGGTGCCGAGCTGCGAGGTCGCGGTGGTCGGGGTGGGCGGTGGGCCGGTCGCTGGGTGTTTGCTGCTGACGCGGTAGTGGCTTACGGGCGGCTCCGCGTCTGGATACGCACGCGGTAGAGGCGCTCGGTGAAGCCGCCTTCGTTTTCAAAAGCCGCGGCTTGCGCCGCCAGTTGGCGGTCGAGCAAGTGGCAGCAGAGGTTCAAAAGCGAGAGCGCCGCATTGGCCACCAGCTCAGCCGAGGACGGGCACGGACGAGCACGGACTGGCACGGACAGAGTTGGTGTCACTGATTTTGTCCGTGGGTGTCGGTGCTCATCCGTGTTCGTCCGTTGCCTGTGCCGCTCTTCCTCCACCCAGACGCGCACGTCATCCAGAGTTGCGCAGCGCGTCGCCTTGAAGCGCCGCAAGGCCGGATGGTCCGCCGGCCATGGCGAGCGCCCGCGGTGCCGCAGGAAGTCTTCGTAGTCCAGACGCAGCTCCTCGAGGCTCGCCCGCGCTACGTTCGTCAGCCGCAGCTCGGTTTTCTTCGAAGTCCCCGAGGCCTGACTGCCCTCGGCGATGTTCTGCACGCCGCTACGCGCGGCCTGCTCCATCTGATCACGCGTGCGGCTGCGGCGGTCGATGTAGCGGTCGCAGAACCGCACGGTCAGGTCATAGACCAGTTGCGCAACCTGGAAGCTTTTCAGCTTCCGGTAGCCGCCATGAGCGGGGATGAGCGTACCATCGTCCACTACCCGGTCTTGTTATCACAAGTCGAGCGCATAGTATACAAAACTATTAAATCATATTTATACTTGCAGAAATCATTTGCGCGTCGGCACGTCTCCCACCTTCTCCCCGCCGAGGTCGCTGCCCGGATCGAGGCAGAGCAGGCGTACGCGGCCCGTCGCAATGATGCGCTCCTGTTCGTCGCGCGCCGTGGCTTCCCACACCTGCGTACGACGGCCGCGCGTCAGCGGCGTCGCGGTCACCCGGACGCGCCCGGCGCGCGCGGCGCGGATGAAGCTGGTGTGGTTCTCGACGCCGACGACGCTCTGGCCCCGCGCCATGGCGTCGATCCCGGCGCCGGTCGAGCACGTGGTCTCGATCGCGGCGCAATGGACCCCACCGTGCACGATGCCGTACGCCTGCAGGTGCCTCGCCTCGATCTCATACTCGAGCACCACCTCGTCGCGCGACGCGCGCACGAAATGGAAGTTCATCGCCGTATCAAAGCCGGCACTCCAATCGCCACTGAGCTGTGCGACCTCTTGTTGCCAATCCTTTGCCATCGAAAGAAACTACAACGCCGTCACGGTTGATCCAAGCATGATGGCTGTGTTAGCCGGAAGAACCGTGAATCGTGTTCGTGCTCGTGTTCGTGAGGAGGAGACGGTTTCCCTCTGCCGTCCCTGCGGCGAGGCGAGCGGCAAGCTCTCATCTTTACGAACACGAACCCGAGCACGTCTTTTCCCGAAGGAGGAATAGCTGCCATGTGGAATCTTGCCGACTGTCTGGACGAAATCGCCACGATTCGTGGAGACGCTGAAGCGCTCGTACAAGGGCCGCGCGTGCTGTCGTGGAAAGACGTCGAGCGACGCGCCTCAAACCTGGCGACGTGGATGCTCGAACAAGGGGCGACCCGCCAAGGCAAAGTGGCCATCTACACTTACAACCATCCGGCATACATGGAAGCCGTCTATGCCGCGTTCAAGGCCGCGCTGGTGCCCGTCAACGTCAACTATCGCTACCGCGAGGACGAGCTGCGCTACCTGCTCGACAACGCCGACGCGGAAATCGTCGTCGTGCATCAGGACTTCGTCGACTTGCTGGCCACGGTGATCGACGGGTTACCCAAGATCAAAGGGGTGCTCGCCGTCACCGAGTCTCGCGGCGCCGTGTTGCCGCGCTTCGCGCAGGACTACGAGACCGTCGCCGAAACGGCGCGGCCGCGGCGCGACGTGCCCCGCGCCGGCGACGACATGATGTTCCTTTACACCGGCGGCACCACCGGCATGCCGAAAGGGGTGATGTGGCGGCAAGAGGACCTGTACCACCGCTTCGCCGGCGGCGGCCTTGGGCCGGCCCCCGCGGACATGCCGGCATTCGTGGAGTACGTGCAGTCGACGCCGATGCGCCTGCGCACACTCATCGGTCCGCCGCTCATGCACGGCACCGGCTGGTTCACCGCCATGATCGCGTGGTTGACCGGCGGCACCGTAATCATGCTCGATGACCCCAAAACCTTCGATCCGACACACCTGTGGGAGGTGGTGGCACGCACTCGGCCAACAGCCATCACCATTGTCGGCGACTCGTTTGCCAAACCGATGGTCCGCGCGCTGGAAGAATTGCAGGGCCGTTACGACCTCTCGTCGGTCGCCATGATCGCGTCGTCCGGCGTGATGTGGAGTCTGGAAGTAAAGCAGCAACTGCTCGAGCACAACCCGCACATGATGCTCATCGACGCCTTCAGCTCGTCGGAGGCCGTCGGCATGGGCATGTCGATTACCACCAAGGACGGCGCGTCGTCGACCGCGAAATTCCAACTTGGCGACAAGACCCGACTGTTCGACGAGCACCTCACCGTGCTCGAGACCCAGCCGGGCACCAAGGGCTTGATCGGCGTCGGCGGTCCGCAGCCCGTCGGCTACTACAAGGATCCGGAGAAGAGCGCGCGGACGTTCGTGGAGACCCCGCACGGCCGCTTTTCCGTTCCGGGCGATTGGGCGGTCGTGAACGACGACGGGCTCACGCTGACAGTGCTCGGCCGCGGCTCGGTGTGCATCAATACCGGCGGCGAAAAGGTCTTTCCAGAAGAGGTCGAAGAAGTCATCAAGCGGTTCCCAAACGTCAAGGACGCCGTGGTTGTCGGCGTGCCCGATGAGAAGTGGGGCGAAGCCATTACCGCTGTGGTGTCAGCCACCAGCGGCCGCATCGATGGCAGCGCCCTGCGGCAATTCGTGAAGGAACGCCTCGCCGCGTACAAGGCGCCGAAGCATGTCGTCGGCGTCGACGAGGTCTACCGTTCGCCCTCGGGCAAAGCCGATTTCAAGCGCACCCGACAAGTGGCCATGCAGGCCTTGGGGATCGAGCCACAATAGACTGTTGGACTGAGCAGCCTCGAGCGACCAACGAGAGCGGCTACATTTCAGTTATGACCCGGCTCCTTGCCGGTGGCGAGATCGACGACCCGCGGCAAGCGCGGATCGGGAGGGTTGGCTTTGACGTCGGCGAGCACGCGCATTGCTTCCGGGGTGGCAATTTCGCGCAAGCCGAACACCGCGGCCACCTGCGCGTCGTAGGAGCCCTGTTTGAACTGTTGCGCCAGCACTTCCATCGCCGCCGGGGAGCCGATGGTTCCGAGCGCCCGCCCCGCGGCGTAGACGACGCGCGTATCGTGCAGACTGAGCAGTGGCTCGATGTGCGGCAGCGCGTCGCTGCCCAGTTTCCCGAGCTGGTCCACCGCGGCGATACGCACCGCCGAGCTGCCCTCATGCAGCGCCAGCTGCGACAGCGTGCTGATGGCGTCGCGCCGGAGCTCCGCGTCCTTGCTGCGTGCGGCGAGGGTGGCGAGCGCGTCGACTCCCGCCAGCCGTTGGTCGTCCGAACCGCCTTTGAGATCGTTCTGCAATTGCGCGATGGGCACGCTGCCGCCAAGCGCCACGATCGTGCGATCCACAAATGGGGCGAGAGCGGCATCGTGAACCGACTGCAGGATCGGCAGCACTGCAGTGACACGTTGATCGGCCAGGAGCGTCAGCACTCCGCGGCGCCGGTCGAGCGGGATGGCGGTATCACGCAAGAGCACCCCGATCCGGTCGTACCCCGCGCTCTCCAGCGCCGCACCGAGCTCG
>CAZTDK010000094.1:0-12920 GCA_964611965.1 uncultured Binatia bacterium (SeqCode)
GGTCTTGATTTCGCGCCCACCATGCTGACGGAACAGCGGCCGCAGCTGGCGCTGGTGCTCCGCCAGCAGCTCGAGGGCCAGCGCTTCGTTGCGTTGTGCCAAGGCGCTGTAGCCGACCATGTCGGTGAACATGATGGCCGCGAGCTTGCGCTCGGCGCCGTCAGGCATCGTCCGAGGTCCTTGCCGTCGTGGCGCCGCGCGCGCGGTTCATGGCGTGACGCCCTGACGGAAACTGACAACTGAGCGTCCGCGCATCATGGGGCGATCAGACGCAGCTTCGGAAAATAGGTCCGGTACCGCGAGGCGTCGCGCGTCAGGAGCGTCATGCCGGACACGCTAGCGTGCGCGCCGATGTAGAAATCCGGCAACGGTGCCGCGCGCGCACCGCCACGAGTGCGGTACGTGAGAAAGCATTTGCCCGCGAGAAAGGCGGCCTCCCACGGCAGTGCCACGCGGTGGAAGGTCTGTGCCGGGAGGGCGGCGTTGAGCTCCTCGATGCGCACGAATCCGACCGACACCTCGGCGTAGATAATGGGGTTGATGGTCAGCACATCCCGCTCGGCTCCGTCGGTCAACGCCGCCGAGGACCAGCGAGACCAATGCGGATCGTCGGTGAGCACGTCGAGGAGCACGTTACTGTCGACCAGGATCGGCATCACCTCGCGCCACGGGTGAGTGCCATGATCTGCTCCGTGGTCATGCCACTGGTTGCCTTGCCCCTGAGGTGCTCGACGATACTGTGGCCGCGCCCGCGCCGGCGAGCACCCCGCGCCCGCCGGATGCGGACCGCGTTGCCCTCGACGGCGAACTCCACCTCGCTGTTGGGGAGCAGCCCGAGCCGCTCGCGGATCTCGACCGGAATGGTGACCTGTCCCTTGGATGTGATGCGCATGACGGCCTTCTCTCAGGTAATACTTCGATGAGTCTTACTATCGCAGGGCGGGTCATTGTCCGTCAAGGTGGCACGCATGTTCGGAATCTACTGCCAGGATTCCATTTCGCAATTACGGTGACATATCCGCCTGGTGTAACCTCGCCCGGCCCCTCCTTGGTAAGGAGGGGAGGCTTGCGGGCATTGCCCCTCTTTACCTAGGGACTGTCGATTTTCTCGCGTTCGGATCTTTTGTGTGCAGGGGCAGTTCGGGAACTGCCCGAATGGGCGCGTCGAATCGGCAGCGCCGTGTGGGGCGATTCCCGAATCGCCCCTACATCCGAGAAAATCGACAGTCCCCCAAGGAGGGGTAAGGGAAGGTTGGAGCAGCCGGTACGTCACGTATTTCCGAACAAGAAGTACGAGGCTTGTCTTCAACCGAGATTCGGATAGCGCCGGCGCATTTCTTCCAGCATCCACTGTCGGGCCGGGGCGTTGCCGGCGACCAGCGCGCGCAGCCGCTCGCGGGAGATGGCGTAGGTGATCATATGCGTCATGGCCGTGACCGTTGCGGCGCGGACGGTATCGAGAAGCACCCCACGCTCGCCGACGACGTCATGCTCGCCGAGCGTCGCGATGCCTTTGCGGCCGATGGTGACGACGGCTTGTCCTTCTTCGATGATGTAGCACTCGGGCGACTCGCCGCCCTCGGTGCACAGCAGGTCACCGGGCTCGAAGCTCATCGGATACGCTGTGGCGGCGAGCTGCTCCAGCTCTTGCGTGGTGCAGCGCTCGAAGATGCTATTGCGCCGCAGCAGGCCGACCGTGGCGGCAAGCCGCGCTCCCGTGCGCACCGGTACCGAATCCTGACGCGCGGGGTCGGTCTCGATGCGCTGGCGCAGCTCGGCACGCCAGCGCAGGTCGGCGCCCGCCTCACTCCCGCCTGGTCGTAAGCCGCGCGCGGCGTGTGGGGTCGTTGCGGTTGGAGTGGCCGGCATGGAGGCAGCCGTTGTCGTCGCCGCGGTGACACTGGGCCGCGCGCCGGATGTGGCACGGCACGAGACGTTGAGGGCGTTGAGGCCGCGTAGGGTCAGCCGATCCTGAAAGCAGGGCGCGTCGCCGCTGAGCTCCAGGTGCGCGAATCGCTGCACCAACGTACGAAACGTGATCTCGATCTCCGCCCGCGCCAGGGCGGCGCCGAGGCAGAAATGCACGCCGCCTCCGAAGGTCAGCGGTTGGATTTCCGTGCGCGTCACGTCGAGCTGGTCGGGGTTCGGATAGCGGTCCGGATCGTGATTGCCGGCTCCGAGCAGGGCGAAGACCTGTTCGCCGGCGGGGATGGTCACGCCGCCGACTTCGATGCTAGCTTCGGTGAGACGGTTCACCAGCTGTGTGGTGCCGTCGTAGCGGAGGAGCTCATCGGGAAGGTTGGCAAACAGAGAGGGATCCTGCCGCAGCAACGCCAGTTGATCGGGATGGCGCAGCAAGCCCAGCAGGCCGTTACCGAACAAATTGGTCGTGGTCTCGAAACCGGCTTCGAAAAGCAGTCCCGCCAGCACAACGAGCTCCTCATCCGAGAGCCGGTCGCCGCTGCCGTCCGCCTGCGTCAACGCGCTGAGCAGATCGTCGCCTGGGCGGCGGCGTTTCTCCTGGATCAATCGCAGGAAGTACGCGTCGATTGTGAGCTGCGCAGCGTCGGCGCACGCCAGCTGTGCGGGCGTGGCCTGCAATTCAAAGATCGCCACCAGGTCGCGCACCAGCTCGCGGAACTGTGGGCGGTCGGCTTCCGGGACGCCGAGCATTTCGCCGATGATCGTCACCGGCAGAGGAAAGCCCACCGCTTCGAGCAGGTTCCCGCCGCCGGCCGCGGCCACCGGCTCGAGTAGCTGGTTCACCACTCGCTCGATGGACGGTTTGAGATTCTCGATGCGCCGCGGCGTGAACGACTTGGTCACCAGCTTGCGCAGACGGGTATGCTCGGGCCCGCTGGTGTTCAGCATCGAATGCTCCCCGGCGGCCAACGACGGATGACGCCCCCAGTCCGGACCGAAGCGCTGCTCCAGTTGGCGTGCGTAATCCTTGCCGAGGCGCGGGTCGCGCATGGCCGCCCAGCAGTCGTCGTAGCGGCTGAGCACCCACATCCCCAACTTGGCGCGATGCACCGGGGCGATGTGGCGGAGTTGGTGATAGAGGGGGTACGGATTGGCACGTCCTTCAGCCGTGAAGAAGAGCGTGGTGAACACGGCCTCAGCGTCGCTTACGTTACCTTCCTGTGTCTGCGCGGTCATGGAGCTCCTTTGCAACGGTCATGCAGCGTCGTTGATTGTCGGTCCGCGCACGCCAGCCTGGAGCCGCGCAATGCGCTGGGACCGCACATCGCGAACGCCGGTCAAACTGCCACACTCGTGCGTGGTAGGACAATCCTCATCGTGAACTTTGTCGGACGTGGAACGCATCACGCCGCGGGGGCCCGTAAAGAAAGGGCGCCGACTGCTGGGTACGGCCCACTCGCTCTTGGTCACTGCGGAAAGCTGGGCCGTGTTACACTCTACGGGCAGAATGCTCTGGGCCCGCTGGAGGAGGAGACGAGAATGAACGCCGTCAAGGTTGCGGTCATCGTGTTGATTCTAGTCGGTATCCTGGGATTGACGTATGGCCAGTTCAGCTACACCAAAGAAACGCACGAGGCCAAGATCGGCTCGCTCGAGCTTTCGATGAAGGACAAGGAAACGGTCAATGTCCCGGCCTGGGCTGGTTGTCGGGGCGATCAGCTATCAGCATTGAGCATCGTATAGGTGCGTCAGCTCATCGTGTGCCAGCTATCCTGGGCGCCCTCCGGTGGGACCCATTCGGGCAGCGGCATGAGCAAGAAGCTCGACAGTGCCTGGACGTAGGGCTCGTACATCGCGCGCAACGCCTTGAATTGTGTCATCGAGGCCGCATCGGTGCGCCAGCGAACGTCGACGTTGGCGACGAAGCTCGCGAGCCGCTGCTCTTCTGCGGGCGGGAGCCGATCGATGGGCGGCGGCGTCGGTCCGAGACCAAAGACGGCGCACAGATCGAAGACGGCGTGGCGTGCCATCGCGAACGTGAGCCGCGCCGTTGGCATCGGCTTGTCCTCGACCCGCGCCATGAGCAGCGCGCACACATCGAGAATCGTCGTCAGCGCTGCGACCCACGACTGGTTGTCGTGCTGCGAGCGGAAGAAGCCAAGCACCGGAAATGAGACGTGGCTCTCGAGGAGCTCTGCCGACCAGTATTCCCAATCGCGGAACAGCCCGCGCAACTCCTCTCCCCCGTCGCGTAAATTGCGGCGCAGCAGCTGCGCCGCGGTCGGCGGGGAGCCGGCGCGCGCGTCAAGCATCGAGATGCCGACTTCCCGGCGGGAGAACGCTTGCGAGATCAGCGGCACGTAGCCGATGACCAATGCGAGGAAGCCGAATCCCATGCCCGACTCGAAAACGGTCAGGGCGCGGGCGAGCGTCGTCCGCGGGGTGACGTCTCCCAAGCCGAGCGTAAAGAACGTCGTGCCGCTCATGTACAGGTCCACGCGGAATCCCGAGACTCCGTCGGGTCCGGTGACCTGCGAGCCCAGACCCCAATGCAGCAGCGCGCAGGAGACGATCAACCCGAGTGCCCAGAGGGCGATGAGCAGAATCAACGAAAGCGGGCCGAACACCGTCAGAATGTTCTCCCTGGGGTTGCCCTTGGGAAGGCACTGCGCCGCGGCTTTCCATGGCGTCCATAGGAAGCGGTAGAACGCTCGTGTCGGCCGGAACTTTCGCGACACGCGGCGCGACAACACCATCGTCTGGAACGCGTCCCAGAGGATGACCAGCATGAGGATCGTGGCGAAGGCAATAGCCCATGAGCGCATAGGACGTGGATTCTACCGGGTATGGGCGCCCGGAACGATACCCACTCAGCTTTCAACAACTGCGCGCACCGGTGTCGTTTGCCTTGACCTGGACGCCGCGGCGGAGGCGCGCGCGATCGAGATCGAACGCTGCGTTTGTGTGGTCTATCCTACGCGGCAGGGCTGGTCCGACTTCCTTCGGCGGACAGATTGAGTTTCGTCGGCGAAGGCGCGAAAAAGGAGACCATGGATTCCGCATACCTGTCCGCGCTTGCAGCGCTGGCCGGATCGATGATCGGCGGCCTGACCTCTTTGGCGACATCGTGGCTGACCCAGCACACGCAATTCAGAGCGCAGCAACGTGCACACGATACCAGCGCACGTGAGGAATTGTACAAGGACTTTATTCAAGAAGCCTCGAGGCTCTATGCGGACGCCTATGAGCATGATGAGGCCGACACCTGCAAGCTGGTGAATCTGTACTCATTGGTCAGCAGGATGCGCGTGCTGTCGTCGCCACAAATCATCGAGCACGCCGACGGCGTCGTGCGCGTGATCATCGAGACGTATCTCGGTCCAAACAAGACATTTCGCGATGCACTGGAGATCTTGAACAACGACGCGATGAATCCCCTCCGAGAGTTCAGCACCGCGTGCCGCGAAGAATTGCGGGGGCGGGAAAGGTCGTAGGCGGTCGATCCGGCAGCAGCTCGAGGATCGGCCCTCACCGCAGCGGCGCCGCAAAGAGGTAATTGAGCCCTTCCGCCATCGTCGGATGCGCCAGCACGCCGTCGCGCAATGCGGTGAACGGCAGCTGTCCGAGCATGGCCATCTGGACGGCGGCGGCGACTTCGCCCGCCGCCGCGCCCAGCATTGCGAACCCCAGAATCTGGTGTGAGCGAGCGTCGATCACCGCCTTCAGCACGCCGCGTGTTTCCGCCAATGTTCGCGCTCGCGGCACCACAGAAGTGGGGACTTTGGCGACCCGGATGTCGAGACCTTTACTCTGCGCCTCCCGTTCGGTCAGCCCGATCCGCCCGAGCTCCGGATCCATGAAAACGGTGTGGGGGATGAGGCGATTCGATGTGCTCCGGGCTCCACCGGCGAAGACGTTGGCCTTCACGATCCGGTAATCGTCCAGCGCTACATGCGTCTGTTGCGGGCTGCCGGCGCAATCAGCCAGCGCCCACGTGCTCGGCGCCGTCGTCTCCAGCCGATCGTTGACGACAATGAAACCGTGAGCATCGACGGCGACGCCTGCTTCTTGCAGTCCGATGCCGCGCGTCATGGGCACGCGGCCCACCGCGACGAGGAGGTCACTGCCCTCGATCGTGTGCTCACCCTCGGGTGATCGCACCTGTAGACGCACGTGTCCGCCCGAGCGACCCGCAACCGCGATGACCTCGGAGCTCAGTACGAGGGTGATGCCGTCTTCCCGGAAGATCGTTTCGATCGCTGCGGAGATGTCCGTGTCTTCTGCCGGAAGCAGGTGCGGTGCGCGCTGAATGATCGTGACCTGACTGCCAAAGCGACGAAACGCCTGTCCGAGCTCGACGCCGATGTAGCCGCCTCCCATGATCACGAGATGATCGGGCAGCCGATCCAGCATCAATGCCGACTGGCTGGTCAGCGGCGCCGCCTCGGCAAGACCCGGCAGCGACGGCATTGCCGGCTCGGCGCCGAGGTTGATGAAGAGCTTGTCGCCCGTGAGGCGCCGCGGCGCCCCGCTGGCGCCGCGCACTTCGACGGTACGCGGCGCAATGAAGCGCGCCTCACCGAAAATGAAATCCTCGCCCAGTGCCCCGTGCAGGTTGTCCCAGTTCAGCGCAACCATGCCCTCCACGACGGCCCGTTTATGGGCGACCACGGCCGGCATGTCGGTCGCCCAATGGTCGACGCGGATCCCGAGATCTGCCGCGTGCGCCACCAACGCCGCAACCGTCGCGCTTTTCACCAACGCTTTGGTAGGGATGCAGCCGACGTTGATGCAGGTGCCACCGATCATGCCGCGCTCGACCAGCGCGGTGCGGTGACCGGATCGCGCCAGGTCGGCAGCGAGTGTCTTGCCGGCCTTTCCGCCGCCGACGATCAGGACTTCGTACGAGTCAGCGCTCGACACGCGTGCCTCCGGTCCTTCAGCGCGGCTGCATCGCGTCGACCACGGCGTCGGTGGACAAGACGGCGTGTGCGAGAAAACTGAAATTGATGAGCGCCGCCGTGTAGCCGTAGCCCCATTCGGGATGTCGAGGGCCTGCCGTGGCATCCCGGGCAACCACGACTTCGAAACCCTGCTCGAGCAGGTCGCGCAAGTGAGATTCCACGCACATGTTCGCCAGCATCCCGCCGAGGATGACTTTGCTGATCGCGCGCTTGCGCAGTTGGAGTGTGAGATCGTTCGTCTGCGGACCCCACACCCTGTGGGGACTGACGACGACGGTCTTCCCGTCCTCGATGTAGGGCTTGAAGCGCTCAAGCCAATCGGCACCCGACCCGGGGAACCCGTCGAGACGCAACACTCCGCGGCGGGCGAACATTTTGGTCTCGTGCTCCGATGTCTCGAGCGGTCCGTTGAACTTCCAGCCGTCATCTGTCGGAAAGAAGTAATGTGGAGAGATAAAGACCTCGAACCCATGCTGCTTCGCAGCTTGAAAGATCCGCTCCATGTTTTCGATGGTCTTGTTCTCCCTCACGCTCTCCCCGACCGCCGCCCACGCAGCGCCCTTCTCGCTCAAGACTTCGTTCTGCGGGTCTATGAACACCACCGCGGTGTCGTTCCGATCGATGCGCATCGAGGCCTCCTTGTTCTCACGTTCAGGTTGTGCGCTCTCGCTGACGCGATCGCGCGTCGCTAGCCGCCTTCCTGCCATCGGGAGATCTGCCAGAAAGCGCCTTTTGGTACTCGGCGACGTGCTGGCCACCGATCTCACGTATCGGGTACGCGATGGTACCACCGATTGTTTCGAGGGCGAAGTGGCCGGCTTCAATTCAAGTGGTGGTTCTCGAGCCGGAGAGATACCGGATCGCGTAGGCGAGGGCGTCGCTTACCAGGAGGCGCACCAACAGGACAATCCAGCAGAGCGCCAGCAGCGAAAGCGCCAGCGCCACGATCACCAGGAACAAGCTGGGTTCCAGCGTCATGAAGACGGTGCTGCTGGCGACGAGGAGCCAGAACCACGGGCGTCGCCGTACACGTCGCTGCAGCGTAACGGGAGGGCAGGGTGACATCACCTCCTCCGCCCTGGGCTCGCCGCCATCAGCGATCGGACTTGGCAGTTCGCAGCGACCCAACGGGGAGCGGGCCATAGAAGAGACGCCGGCCGCAGGCCCCGCAGGCCTTAGGAGAGGCCCATGGTTCGTTTGATTTCGCGCAGCAGCGCGATGTTGTCGGAGTGTCCGGTCTTGCGGGCGGTGATCATGCCGCGCAGCGGGCGGCCGAGGAGGTAGGTGTCGCCCATGATGTCGAGAATCTTGTGGCGCGCGAACTCGTCGGGGAAGCGTAGGGCGGTATTCACCACCTTCTCCTCGTCGATGAGAATGCAGTTGTCCAAGCGGCCGCCGTTGGCCAATCCCATCGACGCCAGCTGTTTCATCTCGCGCAGGAAGCCGAAGGTTCGTGCGGGAGCAATCTCGTCGCGGAAGGATTCCGCGCCATGGTGGATGTAGGTGTACTCCTGCGTGCCGACCGGGTGCGGATACTCGAGGCGGTACGAGATGCCGAAGACGTCGGCCGGTTCGATGCTGATCGACTCACCATTGTCCTTGCTGATGAGGATTTGCTGATGGATGACGATCTCCTCGATGCTGCCGCCCTGATCGACGACGCCGGCGCTTTCGATCAGGCGGCAGAACTCGGCCGCCGAGCCGTCCATGACGGGGATCTCCGCTTGCATCTTTACGAGCAGGTTGGTGATGCCGTACGCATGCAAAGTGGCGAGCAGATGTTCGACGGTTTTGGCGGTCACCCCGTTGCGATGCAGCGTCGTCGCGTACCCTGTCGAGTCGACCCAGTCGATGTAGGCGGGCACCGTCTCATCGGTGGAAAGGCTGGTGAATTGAATGCCGCTGCCCGGCGGCAGCGGTTGCAGGATCAATCCGGTCTTCACGCCGCTGTGCAAGCCGTGACCGCTGGCCACCATGCTGCGGCCGATGGTACGTTCGCCCCAGCGCGCCGGCGCGCTGCGCGGGCTTAGGGCGCCGGCGTGTTCCAGGCTCTCCGCGGGTGCCGCGACATCGTCGCTGGCAACAGTCGCCTCGCTGCGGCGACGCACGGCCGCATGGTGATCGAGTGCCCGGTTGACCACGCGTAGCAACCCGTCGAGCGAGAACGGCTTCTCGATGAAATCAAAGGCGCCGAGCTTGGTGGCCTTGACGGCCGCTTCGATGTTGCCGTGTCCGGAGATCATGATGACCGCCGGCGCCGGTTGGTCGCCATGCAGCTGCTGCAAGACCTGGAGGCCGTCGATGTCCGGCATCCAGATGTCGAGGATGACCAGCTCGGGGTTCTCGCGTTGGATGACGTCGAGCGCCTGGCGTCCATCCGCGGCCTCCAGGACCCGCAGCCCTTCTTCGGCCAGGATGCCGCGCAGGGACGTGCGAATCTGGGGTTCGTCATCGACGACCAGTACGGTTGCCATCAGGCTCCTCCTCAGGCGCGTGCCGCGGTGCGCGCTGCTTCGCTGCGGCCGCGCAACGGGAAATGGATGATGAAGCGGCTGCCGCGCGGCTGATTGTCCTGAACGCGAATGTACGCTTGATGATCGGCCACGATCGCCGAGACAATGGCCAGGCCGAGGCCAGTGCCTTCCTTCTTGGTGGAGAAGTACGGCTCAAAGAGGCGCAGCTTGACTTCCCGACTCATCCCGCAGCCGTTGTCCGCCACCTCCAGGCGCGCGACGCCGCGCGCCGCCGCATGTGTGGTCACCACCTCGATCCGTCCCCCTGTATCGCCGACAGCCTTACACGCGGCGACCGCGTTGTCGAGCAGGTTGATGAGCACCCGCTTGATCGCCTCGCGATCGAGCTCCACCGGCGGCAAGGTCGCCGCGGCGCGCAGCTCGAAAGCGATATCCGGATGGCCTTGCCGGAACAGGACCAGGGCTTCCTCCGCGATGTCGTTCAGATCGTGCGGCGCCAGCGCGGCGGTCGGCAGCCGAGCGAACATGGAGAACTCATTCACGAGCCGTTTGAGCTCCTCGACCTGCGCGACGATCGTCCGCGTGCATTCGTCGAAGACGGCGCCATCCTGCTTGCCGAGCACGGCGCTGTAGCGTTTGCGCAACCGTTGCGCCGAGAGTTGGATCGGGGTGAGCGGGTTTTTGATTTCGTGCGCCAGGCGGCGTGCGACCTCGCGCCAGGCCTCCATGCGTTGTACGCGCAGCAGGTGGGTGACGTCCTCGAAGAAGAGCATAAGCCCGCGCGGCGTATTGCCATCGTCGGTCAGCCGGGTGGCCGTCACCAACGCCGTGACGATGTGATCGCCGCTGGTCAGCTTGATCTGCTCCTCGACCTCGAGATGCGGCATGGCGAGGGCATCGCTGATCACCTCGGCGACCTTGCGCAGGTTGGGGTTGTCGAAGACCTCCGACCAGTGCCGGTCGCGCACCGCGGCGAGCTCGAGGCCGAGCATGCCTTCCGCGGCGCGGTTGAGCATGGTCACCGCGCCGCTCTGACTCAGGGAGACGACGCCGGCGGCGATGTTCGCCAGGATGTTCTCCACGTACTTGCGGCGCTCGACGAGCTCTTCATTGATCTGCTGCAGCTCGCCGGTCATCTGGTTGAACGAATCGACGAGCACGGCGGTTTCCTCATCGCCGCCGGACGCGATGCGGTGACTCCAGTTGCCCTGCGCCACCTCGCGTGTGCCCTCCGCCAGTCGTTGTAGTGGAATGGTAATGCTCTTGGCCTGCCGGAAGCCGACCCACGTTGCCGTAAAGACGACCACCAACGTGATCAGCGCCAGCGTCAGGATGTAACCGTTCTTGATCGGCTGCTTCATGTTGGCCAGTTGGCGATACTCCTGGTACGAGCGAGTGATGTCGCGGGCGCGCTGGCTCACGTTGCGCGGGACGACGTAGTCCACGGCGACGCCACCGAGCACCTTGCCGTCGGGACTGCGCACCGGCACCCCGGCACGGACGAGATCGCCTTTGCCATAGCGTTGGGTGCGCGCAATCTCTTCGCCGCCGAGGAGCTCGCCGAGGCTGTCGCCAGGCTCTTCAGGAAGCGGCCCGTCCAATTCCTTGCCGTCGGCGTGTGCCAGGAGGGTGCCATCCGCCGCGAAGATCCGGATGCCGGCGAGATTCAGCTCGCCGACCTTCTGTTGCGCAAAGCGCTGCAGCTCGGTGCGCCGGGTGCCGCTCCACCAACCTTGCTGGTCGGTCTGTCGGGAAAGATCACGGGCAAAGTAAAGGGCGTTGTTGGCGGCGAACTGATAATAGCTCTGTGCCACGTCCAGGGAGCCCTTGAGCGAGCTCTCGACGCGGACGTTGAACCAGGTGTCGAACGCCGCCGACAGAAAGCCCTGGGCCACGAAGAACATGACGATCGTCGGAAAGATCGTGAAGGCGAGGAAGGCAAGCGCCAGGCGTGCGCGCAGGCGCGAGCCGAAGATCCCGCGGCGGCGCTCGAACACCAGTTTGACCAGGTTGCGCGTCACCAGAAAGACGAGCAACACCAGCAGGATCAGGTTGAGGTTGATCAGGAAAAAGAAGGTGAGGTTGCCCGAGAGGGACGAGCTGTTGCTGATGTGCGGCAGCCGCGTCTCGAACAGTGCGAAGACCAGGAAGACCGCCGCGGTGGCCGCGATGATGAACGCCTCACGCCGGCGCCGCCGCGCTTCATCCTCAGGAAGCGGCGGCTGCTCCCCACGAGACATGTGCCACCAGCGGGACATTACGGGGAAGTACTCTAGCGAGGCGGGGCCTTCGACCACAAGTGTGCGGCATTCGGTGTGTCTGCTTCCTACTCATTCGTAATCGCCCGCACCGTCGCATTGGTCGGGTCAGTATGGCCCACACCCCAACCGTCTCCCATGCCGGAAGTGGCATGGGAGACGGGGTCCTTCCCTTTTCACTGTCTTGGACAAGCGCAGCTCATGGGTACTCCGGCGCGGAAGGGATGCGCGGGAGCTTCCAAGGCTTTCGTTAGCATCCAGCCACCAAGACTGTGGGCTTCCGTACCAGCGTTGAAATTCAGTGGCCAAACCACCTGCGGGTGTGCGATAACGCGCCGTCGAATGGAGGGTGCCAGATGCGAATACCGACGTGCCGGGACGCGAGCGGGTTGCGGGCTGCTTGCTGGCTCGCGATCGTGACGCTGTGTGCCGCCGTGTGCGGCGCGGTGGCGAGCGAGACCGCGCACGCCGCAACGGCGACAGGTCTCGTCTGTGTTGGTGATTGCAACGGCGACGACCAGGTGACCATCGATGAGCTCGTGACCGGCGTGAACATTGCGCTCGGTGCAGCGGCGCTGGGGCAGTGTCCGGCATTCGATAGCGATGCGAGCGGAGAGGTGACGATCGACGAGCTGGTGGCTGCCGTGAGCGGCGCGTTGAATGGCTGCACGATGGCGCCGCCAAGCCCGACCCCCACGCCCACGACTACCGCCTCGGCGACCAACAGCCCGACGTTTGCCGGCACAGCCACGGCGACCCCGACGATCACGTCGACGCCTACTATCACCCCGACGGCGGCCGATCTTCCTTCCCTGGTGAGCAGCGACCCCGTCGCCGATGCCACCGACGTCCCACGCAGCGCCTGGATCCACCTCGCGTTCGATAGCACCATAGATCCCGCCGCGTTGCGCGGCTTTGCCTTGACGTGTGACGACACCGACCACGCCGTGGAGGTTTCGCTCCTCGCCGCGAACGTCCTGATCGTCAACCCGTCGGGGCAGATGCCCGCCGCGGCGGCATGCACGCTGGCCTGGCGTGACGCGCAAGGCGCGGTGACGTTACCGTTTTCAACGGCCGCTGCCGGTGCCGCGGCCACGGTGCGCTATGATCGCACCGACACGCGCGCGGTTGCGCCGTTTCCGGATGACTTCTGGCTGACGACCGACGCCTCCACGCGCACGGGTGCACGCCTCAAGTTCGTGCTGCCGGACGCTGCCCGCGACGTCCAGAATCTCTACCGCGCCGGTCTCACGGAGACCAACAAGCTCGACGGGTTCAGTCCGCTCGCCCACTTTGTCATC